>DASPJH010000482.1:0-2270 GCA_035628715.1 Bacteroidia bacterium | reverse complement strand
GCACTCCACAGGTAAGGGCTTCCAAAATGGTGTTGGGTAGGTTCTCCTCCAGGCTGGGTAATACAAATACGTCGCTGGCATTGTAAAAGTCTATGATGCGGGCTTCGTCGTTCAAATAACCGGTAAAGGTGTACTCAAAGGGTAGATCCAGATTCACGCCTGTTTTTGCAGCACCCATTACCAGCAATTTGATACGGCTTTGCCATTCGGGGTGCGCATCCTTAAGCTTCCAAAGTGCCTGGCGCAAATACTCAAACCCCTTGCGAACATCGCCCACATTGGCAGCCACAAAGCTGATGCATAATTCATCGGGCTTCAGGCCAAATTTTCCTTTTGCAGCGGCTTTGTCAGCTGGCTTGTATACATCCGTATCAATTGGATTGGGAATCACCTCAATCCTACGGCTACTCAGTAAGGTGCTCTTCCGGGCCCGTCCAGCCAGCCAGTTGCTGCAGGCTATGTAGGTTATGTTTAGTTGATCGTAAACTTCCTGCTTTTTTAGATGGACTTTATGAGAAAGGTCGCTTTCAGAAGAGTTTTTCAGGTAAAAGCAGTTACCGCATTCCCCTTGATAGTTTTCGCACTCCCGGCTGTGGTGGCATCCTCCCGTCATGGCCCACATATCATGCATGGTCCAAGCAATGGGTTTATTCAGCTTCCGGAGTTTTTTTATGTTATTTAAGGAGAGAAAACCGTTGTTAATCCAATGAAGGTGAATAATATCCGCCTCCTTAAGCAACGGAAAGCTTGAAAAATCCAATCCCATACTGGCCGTTGAAAACCTGAACAGGTCGCCTTTATCTTTAATATGCGGCCTGAGCCAGAACTTTTCCCACGCCAGCCGGGCAAGGGCCAATTTTTTACCTACGGCATTGTTTGCAATTACATGCACATTTTTAAAGCGGTTGCCCCCTTCACCGTGCAGGTAAATAAGGCTGCTCTGCACCCCCCCTGTCCTGTTAAACGCCTCGTGCAGCCGGTAAGCCGCCACCCCCGCTCCGCCTTTATCGAATGTGTTAAGTAATGTGGTTTTCAAGTGTGCAAAGGTAAAATTTCGACGAATGAAATGAATTATTATAAATATTTACAATAATTTTATATACTATTGAAAGTATTAAAATCTACATTATGAAAAAGTTATTTACCACATTTTTTATTTCTTCTTTAGTAATTACAGCATTTTCCCAAGTTAATATACAACAGGGCTTAATGGCGTATTATCAGTTTAACGGAAATGCTAATGATTCGACATCTAATGGAAATCATGGCATTAATAACGGCGTAGTGCTTGCAAATGACAGAAACAGCAATGCCAATTCAGCCTATTTTTTTGACGGAAATAACAACTATATTGATGTTCCGGCGTCAACTACCTTACAACCTCCCAATGCGGTTTCCGTATCCGCATGGGTAAATACCACTGATAAAGAATACTGGAACTTTGCTGTTTGCAAAAGATTAAACCATGCTTCATCACCCGGCGACTCATACCTGCTTGCATCAACCGGTTTTAACAATGCTCAGTGGCAATGGGCTATTTCCTCTTCAACAACTGAGTATACTCTTATTTCAAATGCATTTGTTGAAGAAAATAAATGGCTGCATTTGGTGGGTACATACGCCAATGATACTATGCGTATTTATTTAAATTCTCAGGAAGTAGGGGTAAAAGTTGTACCCCCTGGAACTACACTCAGTTATTCAAATCTATCATTGAGGCTGGGGTTGGGAATTGTTATAACCAGCGGTGCTAAAGCTGCGTGGAAAGGATATATGGATGAAGTACGTATTTATAACCGCAAACTTACTTATGATGAGGTGAGGTATTTATACAATCCAGCCACATTAAGCACAGATGAATTAACCATTGCCCGCCCGGAAATTGCAGTGTATCCTAACCCAACTGCTGACAAAATTTACCTGGATTTAAAAACATCAAAAGACGTATTGGATAAATCGGAAATTACAGTTACCGATGTCGCTGGTAAAGAAGTAGTTAAAACAACTTACGGTTCGGATGGAATTGATGTCTCATCGCTTGAAACAGGAGTATACTTTGTTCAGATCCCTGCTTTTAATACCACAATCAAATTTGTTAAGGATTAACGTACTAAATGGCCAAAACCGCTTAGAAGTTTTAAGAAAATTTTAGGCGCTTTTATAGTAAACTTGCAACCCTCATGTACTAAACATGGGGGTTGTTTAGTTAAAAATGAATCCGCTTTTATCCATCTGTATTCCCAGTTACAACAGGCCGCAGGAAACAAAGC
>DASPJH010000481.1:0-10686 GCA_035628715.1 Bacteroidia bacterium | reverse complement strand
AACCAAACATACTGGTAGGTCGGTAAGTATATCAAATCCCAATGCGTACCAAACCGGAGTGTGGACGCTGGCGATATACAACAGCGCCAAAAACTGCAGGGAAGAACATAAGTTTAACATCCAGGTAGGCTCGTGCTGTGTTTCCAGTCCTGATTTTACTTTTATACCTAACACCAACCCAGTACAATTTACCTATACCGGAAGCGGGATAACCAACCATATTTCCACCCTCTGGAGCTTTGGGGACGGACGTATTTCTAACGTTGATAACCCTATACATTCTTTTGATGTATCAACACCTACTGTATTTAATGTGTGCCTGACAACCCTTTTTGAAGACGGCCAGGGCGAAAGCTGCTGCAACAGGATATGTAAGCCGGTACAGGTAAGCCCCAATGCAAATGCATGTACTGCGAATGCAAACTTTGAGTATGCGGCCATGCCTTCATACGGAAATACATTTAACTTTTTTGATTGGTCTACAGGGAGTGGAACAATATGCAACTACTATTGGGATTTTGGCGATGGTACAACCCTGAACACTACTTCGCCAACCACACAGCACTATTTTACCACGCGTGGCTCATGGAATGTATGTCTTACTGTAACCAACTGCGTTTACGATGCAGGCGGAAGCGTAATAAGCACCTGCACCAGCCAAAAATGTATGACAATTCAACCTATACTACCTACACCCAAACCGGGTACGGATGTTAATCCGCAAGACCCGCAAGTGCAGCCTTTAGAAGCAACAGCCATCGAGCCCGACAACAATGTGCTCATTGTATATCCTAACCCTAATACAGGCAGCTTTGCCCTGAGCCTGGGCAAAAGGACGGGTACTTATGCCGTTGTGGTGAGAGATATGCAGGGACGTGAGGTATATAAACAAGAGCACGAGTTTAATAACTCAGCTGTAAAAATTAACCTTAGCAATATATCTGCCGGAATTTATACGGTCGAGGTCAAGAATGATCAAGGTAAATTTGTGCAGCAAATTTCAATTACCAGATAAATTCAGATTTAATCATATAGTCGAAAGGGCAGCCTATGTGCTGCCCTTTTTTCGCATACAGCGGTACCAAAAGTTCGACAATCTGCTCGTTAAGGGCACAAACCCTTTTGAACCCTTGTATATCAAGGGTTTTTTTATTGTTAATACTATCAGGCAAGGATTACCAGGAGTTTATATTAATAAAAAACGTATTGCTGATAGTTAAGTAATTTAAGCAGGGCAGGAAGTTAGTATTTTAAGGGATATTGTGAAAACAGTATCGCTTTTCATTTTTTTTCAGTCGGAAGCTGAATTAGTAATAGTTAATTATCTTATAAATGACTATTTTCGTTTTTTATGAAAAACCCGATTATTGCCGTATCGATTATTTTAATGTCCATATTTTTTACCGGTCTTAAGGCCCAGGTAAATCTTAAAAATGGTTTAGTGGCTTATTATACACTGGACGGGCATGCAGCTGATTCAAGTAGTAATCAGTTGCATGGTATTAAATTCGGAACTTCAAATACAACAAACAGGTTCAACGCGAGTAATTCAGCAATTAAATTTAATGGAAGCAGCGATTATATAGCGGTACCTCATAGTAGTTTGTTAAGTTTGATTAGTAGTAAAACTGTTTCAGTCTGGTATAAAATTGATGACGCAAATCTTCTTAATTATCCGACTATTATTTATAAACAAGGCGATCAGGTTCCCGGTTCATTACCAAATTACGCTCTCCAACTCGCTCATGAATTTGGCTATGGTTCTAACAGGTATAAATTAACATACTTTCACGGTAATAGCGGCGGTAATAAATCGACATATACTCAGCAGGATTACAGGAGCTATCTGGGAGTATGGATACATATTGTATTCTCTTACAATGTTTCTGATGGGTTTATGCGTATTTATTTCAACGGACAAATTTCAGATTCACTTTCCACCCCTTCGTTTGTCCCATATGCATCGGTCGATAGCATGCAGATAGCACGTGGGTCTAAGGCTAATTATAAAGACAGCTACTTCAAAGGTTCCCTTGACGATATCCGTATTTATAACAGGGCGTTAAATCTTGCAGAGGTTAAAGCATTATATAACGAAGTGTTTTATACTTATTCCAGTGTGAGTATAGGCATTTGCCCAGGTGACAGTACACTAGCCGGAGGTAAATACAGGAAGGCTCCGGGTACCTTCCACGATACAATAAATATAACTGCGGGTTATGACAGCGTGATAACCACAAATGTTTTTTATAACCCTACATACCATGTTCAACGCACGCTTACCATTTGCCAGGGTGGAAAAGTATTGCTGGGCGGAAGTTTCGTAACGACTTCAGGAATATACCACGATACTCTTACCACTAATAAAGGGTGCGACAGTATAATTTCAACCACACTCATAGTAAACCCTGTTTATAATATGCCTCGCACACTAGTTATCTGTTCGGGCGACAGTTCATTTTTAGCGAAAAAATTTCAGAAAAATCCGGGTGTTTATTATGACACCCTTATATCTGCGAACGGTTGCGACAGTATAATCGAGTCAATCCTAGTAGTTAACCCAAAATACATGACTAACAAAGATGTTAATATTTGCCAGGGGGATAATATTTTATTGGGCGGAAAAATTCAAAGTACACCCGGCGTTTACTACGATTCACTAAAAACAGCCAAAGGTTGTGACAGTATTATTGTTTTCACCCTGTTTGTTAACCCTAAATATACAACCAACAGGAATATAAGTGCCTGCCAGGGCGATAGTGTGCTGTTGGGGGGTAAATACCGTTTAATTTCGGGGACCTACCATGATTCATTAAAAACTACCAAAGGCTGCGACAGTGTCATCGTATCTGTTCTTACTGTAAATCCTGAATATATTATTACACGTAATGTTTCTATTTGTCCGGGTCAAAAGGTATTTGTTGCCGGTGCCCTGCGTGATTCAGCCGGCGTTTATTATGAGCTGTTAAAAACCACAAGTGGTTGCGACAGCACCATTATCACGTCCATCACCCATATTTCACCTATGTATAGCACCCGCAGCCTCAGTATATGCTCCGGGCAAAATGTAATAATTAACGGCAAACCGGTTACTACCCCTGGTATTTATTTTGATTCATTAAAAACCGCTGGCGGATGCGATAGCATAGTGGTGACAAATGTGGCTTTTTATTCTTCGTATTTTTCAAGCCGCAGCGTGCATTTGTGCGCAGGGCAAAGTATTTCAATCAATGGAAAGCCTGTTTTTACTCCCGGTATTTATAACGACTCATTTAAAACCATTAATGGCTGCGATAGCATTGTGCAGATAACCCTTTCAAATACTAACGTAACCTTTATGGTAGCACAAATCGCTAATGCCCTGAAAGCCCTTCAGGACAGTGCTTCATACAAATGGCTGGACTGTAGCAATTCGTACCAGCCTATTCCCGGCGCTACTTCACAAATTTATTATGCCACTGCTAACGGCGATTACGCTGTTGAGGTTACAAAAAGCGGGTGCGTTGATACTTCCCTATGTTATACTGTTACGGGTGTAGGTATTAAAGATGTTGATTTTGCTAAAACGCTTAGTATATATCCAAACCCTGCAACCAGCAGCGTTAAAATTGATTTAGGACAGGTATACAGTACTGCGGACTTGGTGGTTTATGCCGTAAATGGACAGAAATTAATTTCTAAAACAGTTGACAATTCTCAAACGGCAGAGCTGGATATACAGGCACTGGCAAGTGGCATTTACATGGTAGAAATAAAAGCTGCCGGAAAGTATGCTGCGTTGAGGTTGGCAGTTGAATAATCACAACACCAGCTCCCTGTACAACTGCTCCAGCTTCTCCTTCGGTTCGGTGCATTTGCCCGGGTGTACTTTTGAGGTTTGTATCACCGTGCTGCGGTTGGCAGTAAGCCAGCGGAAGCGGGAGGGGAGGTCTAATTGAGCTATCTGGCCGCCGCCGGGCTCACCGTTGCATATTTTTTCAAAACCCTGCAGGTAGCCCGTAAGCTCGTTAATATCCAGCTTATCACAAAATGCCAGCAGCCGCTCTTCATTCACAGTGTACAGTGTTTGCAAAAACTTATGGGTTTTGCAAAACAATATCACTCCCACATTAATAAACTCCTCGCGCTCTACACGGGGCACCACGCGGATAACCGCATACTCATATAAGTGATTTTCCTGCATGCTGTGCTTCCGTTACAAAAATAGGAGAGGATTTTATACGGGTTTCCAAAAACCGGTTATAAACTTCCCGGCGGCTTTCGGCTGTTTCATCCAGGGTATTTTCCAGCAGCCATTCATCGGGCAGCATAGCAGTAATGGCCCGGATTTTTTCAGGCGTCAGCAGGGCACGGTACTCGGCATCCACCCTTTCCAGTTCCGTAGCGCTGCGTAGCAGCACATGGTCTTTCACCTGCACAAACGGTTTAACGGCCTGCTCCTCCCAGTTATCCCATGTGTGATGGAAATACAGCGATGCGCCGTGGTCTATCAGCCAAAGCTCTTTGTTCCACCACAGCATATTGGTATTGCGTACCGTGCGGTCAACATTGGTAAGCAGGCAATCCAGCCACACAATCTGCGAAGACAGTAAAGGGTCTATTTTTATAACTGCCGGATCATACGTCATTGACCCTTGCAGGTAATGCACCCCCAGGTTCAGTCCTTCGCTTTTGCGCAATAAATCCTGTATTTCCTCATCGGGTTCCGTTCGTCCAAAGTCAGCATCCAGGGTTGCAAACACCATTTCAGGCACTTTCATTCCCAGCAGCCGGGCTATCTCTCCACCAATTAAATCAGCAATCAGCGATTTCACCCCCTGTCCCGCTCCCCTGAATTTGAGCACGTATAAAAAACCGTCGTCGGCTTCAGCTATGGCGGGCAATGAGCCACCCTCGCGCAACGGCGTCACATACCGTGTTACGTTTACCTTTCTTATGCGGTTATGGGTGTCCATTTGTTAAGCCTCAGCCTGCAATTTTAGTATAATAAACCCGTTGTTCGAAATTACCTTTAAACAAACGCGGTATTTCCCGGATTAAAATCCGGCCCTGTGGAGGTTACATGGAAAAATCAGGTTTTAAACCTGATTTTTCCATGTAATCCCCACAAACAGGGGTTTCAACCCCGGTATCATTAAGCAAGTGCAATAACGGTTAGCAATTCTTTTGTCAGCCTAAGGCCTGAAAGGGGGATTCGAAGGCCGGCAAAAGGAATGTTAACATGCTACGGGTTTAGCCGCATAAAGTATCGTTTATCCGGGCTTAAGTTAATTTATTTACTTACAACTCATTACTATAACCGTACTGCATTTACTTTTAGGCGGTTACCTTTTTATCTAACAATGGTAAAGGGTGTGCGTAATTCAGGTATTAATTTTCACTTTGCCGCTTGTATTTCTAATACAGAATTTTGAAATTGCCCCACTCATCAATTAATGCACTATGGATTTAAGTATCATTGCCTGGAACGCCCGCAACCTTAGCGAAACCATCACGCGGCCCGGCGTAAGGGGAAGGGGATTACGATTAATCTTCCGTATCAACAATATTATTGCAAACATTAGAGCATGGCAGCCTGACATTGTGTTTCTGCTGGAAGCAGGCTCAGATTCGGATGAAGTGGCGGCTTATATATCTTCCATGTCGGTGGGGTACAGTGCTATCCACTCCAATGTAACGCAGGATGAAAGCTATATTATGCTGGTAAAAAACTCAATTGCCAGTATGGTTGGCCGGGGGCAAATGGTAGGCACCATAAATAATTACAGGCAGGGATGGTTTGTTCCAATCTCATCAAACAGGCAAACCTATAACCTGGTGGTGCTGCATGCGCCTTCACCGTCTCACTCGCTCAACGACCGTCTTGCAGTGATAGCGGATGTGGTGCAGGATGCAAAACGTATTGACAGCGCTAACCCCATTTTGCTGATGGGAGACCTGAATATTAAGGTAGCGGAGCAGGCCGATCTTACCAGGACGCTTACCGCTGAAGGGTTTACTTTCCTTGGGCCCAAACAGGCAAATGGCTCACCGGCCCTTACCAGCCTTAGAAAATTTACTACTATTGCCTTAACCGGGGGAACGGGAGGGGCTATTGACAGCCAGCCGTATGACCAGTTTTGGGAATTTGGGGGCGTAACCGTGGGTAGTATAGATATGCCTGCTGCCGCGGCAAGACCTACAGCTTCTGAGAATTTGATTACATGGTCGTCAGAAGGGATAGAGCAGGTAACCCAATATATAGGCGGCACGGGTATGACTTTGCGGGGACAGAAAACAGTTGACAACCAGGATGTTTTATACCAGAATTACACCCTTTTTCAAACACTGTACGGAAATATTAATTCATTTGGAAGAGAAGTAAGGGAACTGACCAGGTTACCGTTTAGCAGCTGGCTGAGTGCGAGCTCTACTATTGACGCATATGCAAACACACTGACCCTGAACACTGTTAATGGCCAGACATCTATAACCCTTCCGGCATCTGATTATAACAAGGCAAAGGGAATATTCTCTGATGCCACTTTTTACCTGGGCATTATCAACAGCATTGTGAGCAGCAAAACCAACGGGGGCATTCACCTGCTGGAAAGTATAATTTTTGAGCACGGACTTAGCGACCACCTGCCTATTAAGGCGGCGGTAAGGGTTTCCTGAAGTTTTTCCTCATTTACCGGTCTTTAGGGCCGTTTCAGCGTAGTTTTTTATTCATCAACATTAATTAAACCTGATTATGACCGTACAAGGAATAGAGGCTGCACAGCCTTCACAAAGCTTATCAGCTATAAGAGAGTTAATCACCGGAAACCTGTCAAACGGCGATTTTCATTTCAGCGCGCAGGATTTCAGCTCCGTTGCCATTAAACAAATGCTTACCCGGTTTTTCGGAACCGATAGCCTTTTATTCAATAGCTATAACTTACAGGCGGATACGCCCGATGAATACAGGCTATCAGCCAACCTGCAAAACCAGTTTTTAAATACCTCCAACCTGCAGGTGGTGTTATCCTTTACCAGGGATACCGATAATGTTCAGCTAAAAGCCACCTTCAGCCAATACCCGCTGAAATGGAAACTTTCCACGGCTTTTTCGGTGCTGCAAAATTCGCTGGCAGATGAGTTCCTATACTCTGAAGCAGCGTTTACGCTGGATTCGCAAAAGGCTGAAGTATTGCCCGAGGATTTCCCCCGGCAGCTGGGCTTCCCCGCCGACCCCAATATGGGCGACGAGGTGGTGGTAACCGGGTTGAGTTTTTCAGCACAGGTATCGGTTATACCTGAAAACACAGCACTGGACTGGCTGCTGTTTGGCGCCGGTATATCTACCGTTAAGATAGAAGGGCCCATATCGCTGGTAAATTCAAAGCCGGTTTTCTGGTTCGTGTCAGCAGGCGGAAAAACCTTTGATGTACTGGGGCAGTCGCTTCCTTTATCGCTTGAGCTGGCAGCAGTATACTCAGCACAACCTGCTGCGCCTGAAAACTATAAAGTGCTGGGCCGTATATCGGCCGTTGCCAGTTATAAGCTAAAATCGGGCGACCATAGCATAACGGTGGCGGCTAAGTTTGACAGGCTGGACTCAGCCTTGCTGTTGCTGGAAGCCAACATGCAAGACTCAGGCATAGAGCTGGGCATTGAGGATGTTACCACAGTTCTTGGATTGGAAAATCCCGGCTCTTTTATACCGGATGATTTCCCCTTGGCCACGCTAAAACTGGTAAACATAGGGGCCACCCTGCTTACATCCGATAAAAAAATACAACAGGCCTATATAACCATTGGTAATGACACCACCTGGCAGCCATTTGGAGAATGGCTCAGCTTTAACGGTTTTAAAATACGGTTCAGTACCGGTTTCACGGCGGCTACTACCAATGTGGCGGCCTTTTCAACCGCCAATGTGCTGGGAACAAGCATTGACTCCTATATTGAGTTGCCCAGCCTGTCGTTCGGGCTGGCACTATCACCCGGATCTTCTATAGAAATAGGCCACATGCTGTCAGATATGGCAATTTCCGTTCCCGGCCTTATGAATACCACCTGCACGGTATTTAGCCTTACCGGTAATATAAAAGGTGGCTCGTACTCGGTAATGTGCCAGCTTACGGATGTGTGGCAGCTTACAGCGGGTGGCATGAGCCTCAACCTGAACGAAGTTTCGCTACGGCTTACCCGCAGCTCAATGGGTAACGGCGCCTACCTTGAGGCACAGGCACAAATAGGCCAAACAGCCTTCCAGCTTATGGCCAATCATTTTGAGGGCACTAATTACTGGCAGTTCCAGGGCAATACGCTTCCCGGCTCCACCATTCCGTTACAGCAGATAGCCACCGATGTAGGCTCACTGTTCGGTGCGGGCGTTGATTTCCCGGTGGATAATTTACAATTGACCTCAGCCAAAGTTAACTTTGATACCCGCGGAAACTTTTTGTTATATGCAGATGCGGGGGTACAGGTAACACTGCCTTTTGCCCAAAACTCGGTAGCGGTTAAAACAATTGTAAACCTTAACGCTACCATACAGCAGGCCACCAACAAGCGGTTGTATACGGGTTATTTTGAAGGCGATGTAACTATTGGCAAAGCTGTTTTTACCATCCGCTTTGATATGGGAACTGCTAAAACCATTTCGGGAACATGGCACAACCTGGGGGGTGACACTACCATTAGTTTGAAGGATATTACCGACCTGGTGGGACTGGAGAACGTAGTCCAGGTTCCATCGTCGTTAGACCTTTCACTTACGGCAGCAGGTCTCTTTTACGATATTACCAACCAGCAGTTTACCCTGGCAGCCGCATCGCTTAAATACGGCACTGCATTTTTCACCGCAGGGAAAGACAGCAATAAATCATGGGGCTTTGTGTTTGGGGTAACCCTTACTGGTTTCAACAAACTGTCGGATATACCGGGGATAGGAAGTTACCTTACCGCTACCGACTTTATAACGTTTGAGCAAATGTCGGTAATGGTATGTTCCGGCACATTTAACAATTACGTGGTGCCTAAACTGCCCTCTATCCCTGCCGAGGCCGTTTTGCCCCGTAGTTTGGCGCCTGCCGCTACTACCACTGCAACACCGGTTTCAGGGCAGGCAAGCCTGAATATTGCCCCGGGAGTTAGCCTGGCAGCTATAATGGATCTGAAAACCACCGGCTCAGGTAATGTGGTGTTCAAAAATCTTAATTCTGTAGTTAACCAGGCAAAGCTGGTAACCCAGGCCTCGTTCGGCTCTAACGGCGTAAGCCTGTTTGTAGGGCTGGATGGGGGAGCGGGTATTCCCGATGGAAAAGGCAACAGCCTGCAACTGAAAAAAGCCGGCCTGCAGATAACACTTGGAGATATAATGGTAGTGCAGCTGATAGGCGCTATGGATTTTGCCTTTAACGGCAACACCATTGAGGCTACCTCTCGCCTTATTATCAGCGAAACACAGGCCCAGGCAGCCATTAGCGTGGAAAGCGATACCAGCATTTTGCCACTGCCACCGGGTTTAAAAGGAATTAAACTGAAAGACTTTGGGATGATAATGGGCGTGTTTTTTGAACCACCCGGACTGGATGTTGGGATGCAGGGCAAGGTACAGATAGGCGACGATGCCCTGAAAGACGACTCGTTTGCTTTTGTGCTGGAAATGATTGAAGAGGTGCCCAACCCGTTGTATCTATCCTTTTACCTGGATGAGATAGACCTGGGCAAAGCCCTGCAGGTATTTACCGATATAAACGACAGCAAGCTGGTTTCAGCTCTTAGCGTGGTGAAGGCCACCAATGTATCGTTTTACTGGTGCGAAAATATAGTGGTGCTGCCCGATGGTACCATAGCCCAGCCCGGTTTGGGTTTCAGCGGGATGATAAATGTGTTTGGTTTCGGCTTTATGGGCGAGTTCCTGGCAACCGTTGCTACCGGCATTCATGGCAAAGCACAGGTAGCCCCTGTAAACATTAAAGACGTTTTAAAGCTTAGCGGCGATGGTAAAACCATTACCCGCAATGCCGGTAAAGATTCTCAAACGGTTAGCAATACAGGTATTGTCAGAACCGATACCCCCGTGCAGCAGCAGGTGATGGTAGCAGGCGGAGGCCCGGTGTTTACGGTAAGTACCTCCAGCTCTCCCTTTCTTCACCTCGACTTTAAAGCATCTTTGTTTGATGTGGTAAATACTGCCGTTGCAGCTACCATTGACAGCAAGGGTATTTCCTTCAGCCTGGAATTTGACGTAGCCAATATTGAAAAATTCAACCTTACCTGCACACTTACCAACTGGACCAACTTTAAAGGCAATGCCACCTTCCGGTTCGGGATTGATGAAACAATAGGCCCGATAAAAATACTGGGTATCAATGCCGGAAGCGTGCACCTGCAGGTAAATGCTTCGGTTGACCTGGGTGTGGTGCTGAATTCAGATGTGTTCTCCCTCGCCCTCGATGCCTCTTTCGGGTTTATGGGCAGCACGCTCAAGGTGCCGCATATAGCCATTAGCGTAGCCCCTAAATCGCTGGCGCAGTTGCCGGGCGTTATCGTTAAAGAAATAAAAGACGCTGCCAGCTCACTGTTTGGCTACCTGTTTGAGAATGCAGAAAAATGGGCCAAATATATCGGCCAGGGCATTATCACCGGCGTGGAAGATATGGCAGCGGTACTAAAAGACGCATACAAGGTAGCCGCCGAAGAAGCTGCACGGTT
>DASPJH010000480.1:0-2328 GCA_035628715.1 Bacteroidia bacterium | reverse complement strand
GGCAAATTTATCTTTGAAAAGTTCAGGATAACCAACACCAATGAAGCCATACAGGTAACCGGTGTATACGGTGATGATTTTTACGACTCCATACGGGTGGATTTTGACAGTTTCAGGCTCGCCAACGTAAATTATTTTACCCGCCCGCCCGATACCCAAAAACTGGGCGGAACGCTGGACGGGAGCATTACCCTGTTTAATTTATCGGATATTCCCCTGTTTACTTCAGGCCTTACAGCCGATACCCTAAGCATTGGAGCCGACACACTAGGCAGGCTGGAGTTATACTCGGATATCAATGAGCAAACCCGGTTAATTACTGTAAATGGCCGGTTTGTGAACGGTAAGCTGCAATCCAGTAAAATTGATGGAACCGTTAACCTTGCCCGCAATGCGTCTGAAAATTTTAACCTGGCATTTTTGTTTAACAACGCCACTACAAAAATTATAGAGCCCTTTCTTGCCGGTATAGCCTCTGACTTCAGCGGGCAGTTCTCCACTAATATTAAATTGGGCGGGACATTTGAAAAACCGCAGTTCAGCGGCTTTGCCACCCTGGATAGTGTTGCGTTTACCATTGACTACCTGCAAACCCAGTATTTTGTTGACAAGTCAACCGTCACCTTTGAAAAAAACCGGTTTACCATAGGTACTTTTAATCTTAAGGATGAAAAAGGGTCGACAGCCAGGGCAGGCGGTTTTATCAGTCATAGGAATTTTAACGATTTTGCCATTGACTTCCGGATTTACGAAATGCAAAGCTTTATGGTGCTGAACACCACTGAGCTGGATAACAGCCTCTATTATGGAACAGCATACATGACAGGTACATTTGACATGGAAGGCCCGTTTGACGATTTGCTGCTGACCGTGAGAGGACGCTCGGAAAAAGGTTCTTCTTTTAACCTGAAATTCGGCGATGAATCAAGCCTGAATACGTATGACTTTATCACTTTTGTTACCTACGAGTCCCGTAATACTTGGGATGAAACCGTGAACCTGAAAGGTATACGGATGAACCTGCTGCTGGATGTAGACCCGGGAACGGAAATAAAAATAATCTTCGACTCACAATTGGGTGATATTATCCGCGCTACAGGATATGGTAATTTCCGCATGGAAATTAATACCCTGGGCGATTTTAAAATGTATGGCACCTATACGGTGGAAACCGGTAACTACCTGTTCACCGCGCTGGATGTTTTCAACCGGCCGTTTACCATCAGCAAGGGCAGCACCATTACCTGGACCGGCGACCCATTAGGCGCCCGGATGAAAATGCAGGCCGTTTATACTACGCTTACAAGCCCTCAGCCATTGGTGCTGGGTTTGGTGCCTGAAAGCGACCTGCATACTTATGCGCCCGAAGTGAACGTAAGAGCTATCGTGGACCTGTCAGGTCAACTGATGAAACCCGATATAAGGTTTGGTCTTGAAATTCCTGATTTGGCACAGCTCAGGGGAGGTAGCGCCAATACCAGTGTCCTGCTGAACGCCATCCGGCGTATTGAGCGCGACCAGGAGGAGATGTCGCGCCAGGTATTCAGCCTTATTACCATCGGAAGCCTTACCACACCACTGGATAACGGCTATACAGCGGGTAGCAATGAATACTCCCTTCCAAATCCCGGGCTTACTGCCGGTGTAAATACGTTGGGTAACCTGTTGGGTAATCAGCTTACCAACCTGATAGCTAAGGCCGACCCAAAATGGAGAATCGGTATACAGGTTGGCCAGAGCGGTATTGATGCCCGGACAAACGTGGTGGTTAGAGCCTCGCGCACCTTCTTCAAAGACGACCGCCTGCAGGTGGATGTATCGGTAGATCCAATGGTACAGACCGGAATTATTCCTAACGTGAGCGCCAACTATAAGATAAGCTCCAGCGCCAACCAGCAGATACGGGTTTTCAGCCAGAACAATAACAACCCTATATTCAATCAAAACGTGCTCACCTTTGGCACGGGTTTATTTTTAAGGTCGGAGTTTGAAACGTTTTCAGAGCTAAAACGGAAAATTAGGGGCATTAAAGACACTGTGGTGATGCCCAATGACAGCACCACCATGCTTAAGCCATTGCCTAAATTGCCTCCCAAAACCCCACCGCCTGCTAAGCCTGACAGTCTTACCAGTTACCAGCCCCTGATTTACAGAAGATTTTAACTGTTTCGTGGATTAAATAAAAAGGGTTTACCTTTACCCTGTTTAATTCGCTCAAAATCTATTTGACTATGAACAGGAAAACTTACATTGACCATGGCGTGAAATGGGGTATTATTATGGGGCTTACTATCGCCGTAATAAGAAATTCAATATGGCTTATTGATA
>DASPJH010000479.1:0-4036 GCA_035628715.1 Bacteroidia bacterium | reverse complement strand
CCGTGGTGCCGTCGCGGTTGGTAAGCGTCAGGGTGTATTCCTTGGTGGTACCGCCGCGCAAAACGGTCAGTTTCACCTTATCGCCGGGACGGTGGTAAGCAATCTGCTCGTCAAACGCCACCTTGCTGTCAACTTTTTTGTCGCCCACTTTGGTAATCACATCGTCCTCTTTCAGCCCGGCAGCCTGTGCAGGTCCATCCTTATGCAGCACACCTACGTATACGCCGTTATCACTTTTCAGGCGTTCAGCCTGCCCGGCGTCAATATCGCGCACATCCATACCGGTAAAAGCGCGCTGCACCTCGCCAAAATCAATAATATCTTTTACCACTTTAGCCACAATGTTGGAGGGGATGGCAAATCCATAGCCGTTATACGCGCCTGTTTTGCTCATAATAGCCGTATTAATGCCCACCAGCTCGCCACTGGTGTTTACAAGCGCCCCACCGCTATTGCCGGGGTTAATGGCGGCATCCGTTTGTATAAACGATTCAATAGGAAACTGGTTATTAACAATATTAATATTCCGTCCTTTTGCGCTCACAATACCCGCAGTAACCGTGCTGGTAAGGTTAAACGGGTTCCCCACGGCCACTACCCATTCACCCGTCTTCAGGTTTTCAGAGTTAGCAACTGAAATTTTGGGCAGGTTTTTGGCTTCAATTTTCAATACAGCAAGGTCGGTGCTGGGGTCGGTGCCTACTACCTTAGCGGTGTAAGTTTTCTTATTGCCGTTCAAAACAACATCAATTTTATCAGCCCCGTCAATTACGTGGTGATTGGTAACAATATAACCGTCATCAGTAATAATAACGCCTGAGCCGGTACTGCTCACGGGGCCCATATTACCAAAAGGGTCCCAGCCAAACCATTCGTCCCATATAGTTTGGCGCTGGTTTACGTTGGATACCGTTTTTATAAACACCACCGTGGGAGTGGCTGCTTCGCTTGCTTTAACAAAATCAGGTGCATTAAAGGTTGAGGTATTGTAGGTTACCCTTTCAGCATTGCCGCTGAAAGGAGTTTCAAATGAAACAACCTCTTTTTTATCTGTGAGACTAAAAATCCAGGCGCCGCCAAATCCGCTAATCATGCCGGCGGCAATAAAAACAACAATCTTCTTCATACGCTAAGCACAAAAATAATAAATGGTTACGGTTGGTTGAACAATCAAAAACCGTACAAGTTTGGTAAAGCTGACAGGATAATGATTAGACAGGATATAAAATCCTGTTCTGTGGAATTACTGCGCGACGGAGGGTTTTAAACCCTCCGTCGCGCAGTAATTCCACAACAACGGGTTTCACACCCGTTGAACAATATCGTAATAAATTATATTTTGGAATATACCTTAGCCAAATGGAATTAAAAGACGGCATTAAAACCTTTTATCCCAAAAGCCCGGCTGAGTGGCGCAAATGGCTTAAAAAGAACCATGATAAAGAGAAAAAGTTATGCCTTATTCTTTACAACAAAGACTCTGGGGTGGAGACCATCAGCTGGTCGGAGGCGGTGGACGAGGCCTTGTGTTTCGGCTGGATTGACAGCAAGGTGAACAAACGCGATGAAGACAGCCGCTACCAGGTTTTCACGCCGCGCAACCCTAAAAGCAACTGGAGCAAAATAAATAAAGACAAGGTGGCGCGCCTGGTAAAAGACGGCCTGATGCAACCTGCCGGGATGGCAATGGTGGAGCTGGCCAAAAAAACAGGCACCTGGGATGCGATGAACGGGCCGGAAAACCTTGAAGTACCGGGCGATTTAAAAAAAGTCCTGGCAAAAAATAAAACCGCCCGCAACTATTTTGAGGCATTCCCTAATTCTGCCAAAAAAAGCATTTTGGGGTGGATATTGAGCGCCAAAAGGCCAGAAACCCGGCAAAAACGTATTGAAGAAACGGTTGCCAAAGCCGAAAAGAATGTAAGAGCCTTTCCGTAATGATCAATAAACCAGTCTACAACCTTTTTACGGTTCAAATCGTATTAAATAGTAAACCCTCCCGATTATGAAAAATATTTACCTGGTACTTTTTATTCTCACTGCAACAATTGCAAAAAGCCAAAACTGGCAAACGGTTTACAGCGACCGGGTGCAGTATTACGACAGCGGGCTGAATGCGATTAAGATTGTATCAAAAACTGTGAATGCAAATGGAGATAGTTTGTTCACTAACTACCCTTCTTATTTTCTTTTTGGAGTTGATTCAGCAGGCAGAGGCATAATAACCGATAGTTTGTTTTGGTTAGGAAAGAAATTAATAATTCTAAAAAATGGTGTTAACGGGTTTATTCATACGTTTGGAGATACTTGTATAATTAATACTTTAGAAGGCCAGGGTAATAGCTGGGACTTTATTAAAAATGACTCAACGCATGTCATCGCAACGCTTGATTCCATGCAGTTAGCAACTCATAACGGAATAGCAGACTCTGTAAAATATATCAGTCTTAAAGTTATAAAGTACCCCAAAAATATGCATTACCATTTTGATTGGGAAAGCAGGCAAATATGGCTTTCAAAACACAATGGATTGCTAAGAATGCCATTACTTGAAAAGGTGTATTTGCCCCAGTTTTACCAAAATATTAAGAATGAATATCATCAAACCCCATTTAACCTGTTTACCAATCAAAAAATGTTTGATTTTAATGTTGGTGATGAAATTCATCGCGAATGGTACTCGAATTTTTTCTGGGGAAGTCCCAGAAGTACATACACCATGGAAAAATACTTAGCTAAAATGTATGATTCATTAGGAGATTCGGTCACTTATACGATAGAAGCAAGAAGAGTTACAAAACAGCTTACTAATAATCTTAACAATACCTGGTCGGTTTTAAGCGATACAATAATTACTGGCTATAAAACATATTACCATTTAAGCGGACAGGCATTTGGGATTATGCCAGTGTCATACAGTGCGGCAATGGTGCCTATGTATTATACCGGTAAATACTCGATGGCTGCTTCAGATTTTGCACTTTCATATAGTCCCGATGGTTGTATACAGGCTATAATTTTTCAGGATGAATTATTCACTTTCGAACAATATTTTAGAGAAACATACACATCAGGCCAGGGTTTATATTATTCATATGCAGATGCTTCAAACGGTGGCGGACCGTTTAACTTTTATAAAATTACAGAAATGGTGCGTTACAGTAGGACAGCCTGCGGCGAAACAGGAACAAAATTAACCACAGGTATAAGGTCTGCGGTCAATAAAGAAATATTAATCTACCCCAACCCCGCCTCCACAACCTTTACCATCACAACAACCGAAAAC
Organism: Bacteroidia bacterium; assembly: GCA_035628715.1. Classification (GTDB taxonomy): domain Bacteria; phylum Bacteroidota; class Bacteroidia; order UBA8524; family UBA8524; genus SB11. Next base: position 750 of record DASPJH010000479.1, on the reverse strand, counting down.
GCCACCATACGGCTTAGTGATGTGCAGGGCAGGGAAGTGGCAGCTATTATTATAGCCCGAGAAAACGATAAAGTCGTTTTAGATATTTCCCATTTAACCGATGGTTTGTACCTTGTTGAAATTCCTGGCCAAACGACCGCAAAACTTTTAATCCGCCACTGATGAAAAATATTTACCCTCTACTTTTTATTCTCGTCGCAATAACCGCCAAAAGCCAGAACTGGCAAACGGTTTATAGTGATAGGATACAGTATTTTGACAGCAGCCGGCAGGCAATTAAAATCATCCATAAATACGTGGATTCAGCGGGGGATTCTGTTTTTAGAAATTACACGCAGTATATGATTGATTCTTCAGGGAATTCAAGCCGTCCTTATGGAAAAATCAAGGATTCATCTTCGTGGATTGGCAGGCGAATACTAATAAAGTCAAACGGGTATAACGCGTTTGTAAATGACAGCAACCAATTATACTGGATTAAAACCCAGGCACAACTGCATGATACATTTACTTACATTGAAAACAGCAGGTTTCATATAAAAGGCATTTGCGATACTGTTTATTATGCTGACACTTTCGGGATTACAGATTCTGTTAAACGATTTAAATTTACTTTTGCTGCAAAACCAGGCTATGCTGGTAATTTTGGTGATACTTCAAAATTTGAAATTCTTTTATCAAAACATCATGGTTTGCTAAAAACCCCGGTATATGGTGGAGTTGTTAAAAAGTACGGCATTTTTCCCACCA
>DASPJH010000478.1:0-14043 GCA_035628715.1 Bacteroidia bacterium | reverse complement strand
TTTGATATTGAACTGGACATTGCTGCCAGTACTAATACTACTGTTACCGTGGTTAATATTACCGGACAGGTGGTTAAGCAAGTGGCTGCAACTGATGCCGTGAACGGTAAAATTAGTGTTGACATGAGCGGCGCTGCTGCCGGCGTGTACTTTGTACAGATACAAAACGACGGACAATCGGCTGTTAAAAAGGTAACTATTACCCGCTAATTAGTTAACGATATACCTGACTATTAAAAGGGGCTGTCTCAAAAGTCGAGACAGTCCCTTTTTTTATCGATTTTATTCGCCCCCCTAACTGAGAAGGTTTTCATATACGCAAGTATACGAGGCCACTTTTTACTTTTGAGACAGCCCCTTTTTTTATTTCCCGGAATGTTGGCTAAACCTCCCGGTTTATATGAAGATTTTACAGTTATGTAAGAATTTAGTCACAAACCTTAAAAAAAAGTCGCCAAAAGTTTTTTTATATCAAAATTTTTATGAACTTGGTCTAATAATTCAACCCTAATACTTTATCGTTTAACCCAAAAGGAACTTATATGGAGAAAACTTTACTACTATTATTATTTACCTCAACAACCGTTTTGCTTTTTGATTCCAGGTTAACTCATACCTGAAATTTTATTTAACGCAACCTTACTCAGACCTGACTAATACCTTGGGAATTTCCTTGGTATGCCTGACCCTATTTTTAAATTTAATTTTCAACATAAGCTTTATGTATCAAACTTCTACTAAAAACAACAATTACGTAAAATTTGTAAGCAAGGCCCTTGCGCTGTTGGCGTTAGTGGTTTTTGCGCAAATTCCTACCTTTGGTCAATCGACCAATCCTGCACCTTATTGCGGTGTTAACCACCCTTATATGGGTTCAAATGGTAGCTGTTACAACAACTATGGTTTTGCTTTTGACAGGATTGAATTTGCGGGGATGAACCATAAAATCAAATGTACCAGCACATCTCCATCCACCGGTCCTTACAGATATTACAACAACGGGCCTACCACAAGCGTTAGCCCGGGTGCTTCGTATACTATTAAAGTGACAAGCGCTGTTATTAACTCTTACAATATGTGGGCGGCTGCCTGGATTGATTTCAACCAGGACAATACGTTCCAGGCAAGTGAGAATGTAATGATTTCTACATCAATACCTTATCCTAATGGTACTTATCAAAAATCAGTAACCATTCCCTGTAGTGCCAAGCCCGGTAAAACCCGTATGCGTTTCAGGATTGATTATGTGTATCAGTTTAACGCCAACCAAGCTTGTAACAACTCATCGTATGGTTATGGCGAAACAGTTGATTATGATGTTACTATAGCAAACCCCGGCAACCCTTCTGCTAACTTCTTTATTCCTGACAGTGTATTTAACAGTTCAGAAGCTTCCTTTTTAAATGCCAACCAGGTAGGTTATACAGGCCACGCCTGGTCTACCTCAGTAAGCGGCCTTAACACTGTTATAAGCAATGCAACAAACCTTCCTTTCACTTTCCCTGCTGCCGGTAACTACCAGGTTAGGCTTACTTCTACTAACTGTAATGGTTCTGCCACTACAACCAAAAACGTTGTAGTAATAGATCCCATGTACGTTCCTACTGTTAGGTTCCTTGCCAGCCGCAACCAAATCAGCCTGCCTGGAAACGATCCTGTAGTAGATGAAATAGTTGATTTCAAAGACTTTTCTACCGGCGGTCCTACCGGTCACACGTGGGAAATATATCCTGAACAATCGGATAAATTCTGGTTTGAAATCTCCGGTTCATTAAGTTCAAGAAACGTTTCTATCTTTTTTACTGATACTGCTAAGTACGAAATTTGCAAAACATCTTATAATGCCGTAGGTTCTAACAGGTTATGTAAACCTAACTACGTTAATATCGACTATGACAAAAGCGGCGATAAATATGAAAATATAATCTGTGAGGACGCTTCCAGCGGCCTGGATAGCGGTGTGGTATACGATCCGGGTGGAAAGGATGGCAACTATAAACCCCAGGTATACCTTTGCCAGTTTACCATTAATGCTTGCGATGCTGAAGAGATTGAAATGTGGTTTGATGGCACCATGCAGTTGTATTATTATGGATATGTAAGGCTATATGATGGCCCTAACAATTCAGGCGAAATGATTGAGTCGTTTGGTTTGGGTGGCTCAGGTATATATACTACAATACCTAACAAAAAATTTAAGGCCAAATCAGGCAAAGCTACTGTAGAGTTTTATAACCAATACTCAGGATACCAAGGACAAGGGTTTGAACTTTACTGGAAAGTTAAATCTAAAAACGATGGCGGCCTGGTTGCTGACTTTAAAGTAAACGGCACAAGGAATGACAGTATATACTCTTGCCTTGTAGGTACTACTGTTAGCTTTAAAAACATGACTCACGGCTCACGTGACATTGATCCCAATGATTACCAGTGGATTTTTGATTACGACCCAAGTATTTCATATCCTCAGGGCTATACCGATAACGTATTTATTGCTAATGGTAACCCTGTTGACCCTACCTATGAATATACAAATGACAAAACTTATACTGTAAGGATGGTTGTTAACTCATGCGAAGGCTGGGATACTGCTTACCAAACTTTCCATATCGGGGGCACCAGCATGTTGCCTAATGTAGATTTCACTGCTGATAACAACGTTCTTAACCTCAATGGCAGTACTTTCCTTCGTAACACAACTGTTGCAACATGCTCAGGTACATGGCAAATCAGCCCTGGTACGTATACTTTACTAAACGGTAGTACCCTTACGGATGATGTAATTGAAGTGAAGTTTACGGCTATCGGTCGTTATACGGTTAAATATACCGCTACTAATGATAATGGCTCAGCATCACGCACCCGTACTGACTTTGTTAAGGTAATTGACTACTGCGAGCCAAGCGTTGGATATACATCTTCAGGTGTATCCGTTAACCGCGTTAAGTTTGGTAACATTGATAATGTTACAGGGCTTGGAACCGGCTATGAAGATTATACTGCCATGTCAACCGATGTTGTAATCGGTGGTACCTATCCCTTAGAAGTTTCCCGCCTGGAAGCCTTTGATTTGGCTGACCGCAAAGTATGGATTGACTACAACCGCGATGGTGAGTTTGAAAATTCAGAAATTATAGCACAGGATAACAACACCTATTCTTCTGCGCTTACTGCCAATATCACTATACCCGATTTGAATACAGTTACTCCCGGCCTGACCCGTATGCGTGTAGCTGCTGCTCTTGCCGGCGGTAGCTTTAAAGGCTGTGGTCCTATTGACGCTGGTGAGTACGAAGATTATACCATAAACATGCGCCGGGATGATATAGCCCCTGTAATCACTTTAAACGGTGCCGACAGTGTATACATTGAAGTAGGCTCTACTTATACTGATGCGGGTGCAACAGCAATGGACAACATTGAAGGAGATATTACAGGTAAAATGAATACTAACAACCAGGTAGATATGACCCAAACAGGTGTTTACGTGGTGTCTTACAATGTTAAAGACGGTTCAGGAGTTTCTGCTCCGCAGCGTCTTCGCTTTGTATTTGTATTGGCTGATATGACCAAGCCTGTAATCACTCTTAACGGCGGCTCTGCTGTTACACACGAAGCCGGTACTCCTTACACCGACCTTGGCGCTACAGCTACCGATAACCCCGGAAGCAAAAATGTAGATAACCTTATTGTGATTAAGAACAATGTGGATATAACTAAACTGGGAACTTACACTGTTGAGTACAAAGTAATTGACGCATACGGAAATACAGCTACTGAAATCCGTACTGTGGAGGTGAAAGATACCAAGGCTCCGATTATAAACCTTGTTGGCGGCGACCCGATGACCATACAGGTAGGTACTCCTTTTGCAGATCCTACCACAGCTACCGATGCATTTGAAGGCATGGTTCCTGTTCAGGTAACCAACGGCACAATAAATACTTCGGTATTTGGCGGACAGTTTAAGGTTACTTATACTGCTGTTGATGCATCGGGCAACGTAGCTGCTCCTGTTACACGTACGTTCAATGTTACCGATATGGTTGCGCCGGTTATTACCTCGCTTTCAGGTACTCAGTACATGGTAGTTGATGTAAACGACCTGACTTTTGTTGAACCTTCGGTAACAGCAACAGATAATTACTTCCCTGCTGTAAACGTAAGCCGTAACTCTGGTGGTTTTGATATTTCAAAACTGGGGACTTACAATGTCACTTACACTGCTACTGATGCAGCTGGTAACGTTACAACCTGGGTGCGTACCATTAAAGTGGTTGACCGTCAGCGTCCAGTTGTATTGACAGAGCCTGTTAATATGATGCGCTGGACTGCATTTAACCCAATGGCTGGTGTAAGCGCGTTCGATAACTATTATGCTCCTTCAGACTTTATTAACAGTACAAACGGTTGTCGTATAGCTATTATCAGCAACAACGTTAATCCTAATGCTGAAGGTATCTTCCAGGTTATTTACCAGGCTGTTGACGGATCAGGAAACGTTTCTGACCCCTCAATGCGCATAGTAAACGTAACCGCCAACACTACCGGTATTGCAGATGTGTTTGAAAACTCTATCAATATCTATCCTAACCCTAACAGCGGTAAGTTTGATATTGAGTTTGCTTCTTCTGTTGAGCCCGGTACTACCATCACTGTTATGAACATTGCGGGACAAACTGTGAAACAGTTTACTGCCAATGACATGGTGAATGGCAAGCTTACTGTAGAACTTGATAACGCTGCTGCCGGTGTTTACTTTGTACAGGTACAAAGCAACAGCCAGGCTGCCGTGAAAAAGGTAACCGTAACCCGCTAATCATTGATTATCCAATAATAAACATCCCCGCACCATATAGGTGCGGGGTGTTTTAAACTTTTTTCAGGATGAATATGCTAATGGCGCATATCGTCTTTCCTTCCCTTAACGCCATGAAACCCAATGTAAAATCAACAAATAATATATGGAAAACATCTACAAAGCTATTTCTAAAATATTTGCCCTTCCGATACTGCTGATGTTAATGGCAGGTTCCTCAAAGCTGCTGGCGCAGCCCATGAGTGGAGCCTACACCATTGACAAAACCCAGGCAGCATCAGCTACTAACTTTACTACGGTACAGTCGTTTTTTACTGCGTTATCTGCTAATACAGTAGGCGGCCCTGTAACCTGTACTATCCTGAACGGACCTTATACCGAACAGGTGACAGCCAATGCTATTAGCGGCGTTAGTGCTACTAACACTATTACTGTTGACGGTAACAACCAAATTCTTCAGTTTAGTGCTACAGGATCAACTACCCAGCATACTTTCAGGTTTAACGGTGCCGACAGGATAACACTTAAGAACCTGTATATAAAAGCGCTGGGAACTACATACTCGTGGGGTGTGCATTATACCAACAATGCTGATTACAATACGCTTGAAAATTGTACTGTAGAAATAACCAACAGCACATCAACTTCAATCGGCAACAATGCAGGCATTGTAATTATGAATGCTACCAGCGGTTATTCTACCATTAGTTCAGCTGCAAAGTATCTTACAATAAAAGGCTGCACTATACAAGGCGGCGGTACTAACAAAGGCCCAATGGTGGGTATGCAGGTTAATCCGCAGGGTCAGAATGTGGATGGATTCGTAAGGATTGAAAACAACATTATTAAAGATTTCTATTCGTATGGCATTTACTTATACTATGCCAGCGGTGTAACAATTAAAAATAATGACATTTCACGTCCAAACCGCACCAATACTACTACTACCTATGGTATTGACATGTATTACTATTGCTACCGTGATACCATTATAGGTAACAAAATACACGATTTGTTCACCCAAATGACTACAAATACCAGTACCTGTTATGGCATCCGTTGCTATTATAACTACAGTAGCAGCAGTAACTCGCTGGTAGCCACAAATGCCATATACAATATTCAGCATTCGGGTTATTTGTACGGTATGTATCTATATTATTCTTATGGTATCATATATGCCAATAATACCGTTTCTGACGAGTATTCCTCCGCTATAAGCACCTACCGCTATGGAGCTTATATATACAGCGGAACTTCGGTAATGACGGGTAGCAGGTTTGTAAACAATACCGTAACTATGGTTCGCCCGAATAGCCTGTATAATTATGGGTATTATTTTTACGCCAATTATGACCAGGTTGATAACAACAATATCTATGTAACGGGTTCAAACGCGCATGCTGTTTATAATGGTGCCAGCGGCTCACTGTATACCACCCTTGCCGACTGGATTTCAGCAGCAGCAACGTTAGCAGGCGGACCTTACGATGTTAATGCTGTCTCAACACATCCGGCATATGTGAACCTGGCAGCCGGCAACCTGGCTTCTACCAAACTTCAGCTGGATGGCATGGGAGCTCCTGTACCCGGTATTTCAACAGACCTTTTTGGTAATTCATTTGATCCTAACAATATGGATATAGGCGCCGTGGCATTTGATGTAAATATGAATACCACCCGCGTTGATCTTGCAAGTAACACAAGCTGCCAATTGTTTGATGAAAACATCAAAACCTGGGTTAAAAACAACTCCGCTTACCCGCAAAGCGATTTTGTTATGGGGTATCGGATAAATAACGGTACTGAAGTTACTGCTTCGTATAAGGGTACTGTTAACCCCGGCGATTCGGCTATGTTTGTTTTTCCCAATCCGTATAACTATAGCAGCCCCGGCTCATATTCGTTCCAAACCCGTATCAAAGGTAAAGCATGGGTTGGGCCGTATGCAGTGAATGTTAAACCTTCGCCTCTTGGTGCTGAAGTTATTTCAGGAACAACCTTCCAGGGAACTTTTGCTTCAGGCAATAATGTTGACCCTGATATTGTGGCAAATCCAGACCAGGTCAATTTTGAAATTGTACCTCCTCCGGGATACAGCAACACTGATTTTGGCACTAAATGGACCATTAGCTCACTTACCGCAAAAACTGTTAATGGTACAAATATTCCTGGCGCTGATACAGCTACTTTTATAGCTATGGCAGGGCAGAACCTGCGACTGCGCTACAAGCCCTCAGCCAACTTTACAGACAGTATGGTAGTATTTACCTCGGTAGTATACTCGCTGCAGCATAACTGCCCTGCTCCCCCGCTCAGCCGTACGGTTTTTGTGGCTCCAAGGCCCAAAGCCGGTATTGATGTTACCGACGTTTGCGAAGGTGAAACAATGCAGCTGCTGAATGCTTCAACTATTAGCTCAGGTACTCTGTCCTACCTGTGGGATTTAGGCAACGGCACGCCTTTGGACGACAATGGCGACCAGACCGTATTATATCCCACTCATGGTAGTTATACTGTTAAGCTATACGTAACTTCAAATTATGGGTATAAAGACAGCATCACTAAAGTGGTGAATGTTCATCGCTCACCTGAAGTTGATTTTGCCCACGGAAATCAATGCGTTGGTACACCTGTATCATTTAACAACCTTTCGGTTGTACACAGCGGCTCTCCCCAGTATTCCTGGGATTTCGGAGACAACATGGGCTCATCAGTTAATCAAAATCCAAATTATTCCTACAGCAACACAGGATTGTATATGGTAAAACTTACTGTTAAGGATGCAAAGGGTTGCGAGCGTACTTTAATCAAACCGGTGACTTATTCGGCCAAACCTACCGCCAGTTTCACCTTACCAACCCTTACATGCGACCAGAACAGCTTAAGTTTTACCAATACATCCGTTGCTGCAGGAAATACAGGTTATTCCTGGGATTTTGGTGACGGAAATACAGCCAGTGATATTTCTCCGGCTCACGTCTATACAACTCTTGGTACCTACCAGGTAAAAGTGGTGGCAAGGAATGAGTATAACTGCGCTGATTCTATGGTTAAAACCGTGACTCTCCTGGAGTCTCCAAAACCCGACTTTACGGCAAGCAGCCAGTGTATGGGTGAACCAGTTGACCTAACAAATACCACTGTTGAGCCTTCAGGAACTGCGGTTTCTTACAGCTGGGATTTTGGCGATGGTTCAGTTTCATCAAACAAAGATGAAACCCACACTTTTGCCAATATAGCTGAGTTTGAAATTGTGTTGAAGGCAGAAGCAAACAATGGCTGTAAATCAGAAAAACGTACGGTACTTACTTTTGCCGAAAGACCGGTTGCTGAATTCTCAATGCCCGAGCACGCTTGTGTTAACGACGTTGTAGAGTTTAAAAACGGTTCGGTAACTTTAAATTCACCGCTTACTTATACCTGGGATTTGGGCAATGGCTCAACTGCTATAATAAAGGATCCTTCCGATTCATATTCAACTCCGGGGGTAAAAACTGTAAAACTTACAGCATCTACTAACCAGGGTTGTACTGCGTCAGTGAGCCGTAATATTACAGTATCGGCAATACCAGTAAGTACCTTTAGCGTTGAATCAGCAAAAACAGGTGACGGCCGCATGGTGTTAATACCTGATAATCCCGGCAGTAGCGCTGAATACAAATGGGTATACGGTGATGGGGCAACCAGCTCTGAAAAAAATACGCACTCATACAAGTTCCCGTCATTCGGCTTGTACAAAGTTCAGCTGCAGGTATCTGAAAATGGCTGTACTTCATCAAGCTCAATGGAAATTATCATCAACAGCGTGAGTGCTGATGAGGTTGAAGGCAACTTAATAAGCCTGTACCCTAACCCTAATGCAGGCTCGTTTGCCATTGGCTTTGTCGGCAACGTCCCTGCTAATGCAGCTGTAAAAATTATAAGCATTACCGGACAGGTAGTGAAAGAATTTACTCCTGATATGGCTAACGGCCAGATAATGGTAAACCTTACTGATGTTGCTTCAGGCTTGTATACTGTGCAGGTATCAGGCGACAACTTTATGGCAATCCGGAAAGTAACCGTTACCAGGTAATAAAAGACTCTTTTCAAGTTGTAGTAGTTGTTTATTTAGGCATCCCGCTTCGGCGGGGTGCTTTTTTTAACAAAGCAGGGTAAAGTATAATTGTTCATGGTGCTTTTTACCAGGGGCAGGAATTGGAAATGAAGTGAACGATGATGTGCAGTAAACAATAAAATGGACTATTTAACTTGCTGATTTTAATGGGTTTGATTATAAATTAATCCTTGAAATAGACATAGTTTTTACATAACTTTGATTATACAGATTAGCCATATTGTGCTAATATGGTAGCCAACTGTAAGCATATTGCCTGCCTTACGCTGATTTTGACCTGTTGCTGTATTTTCAGCTCTACAGGCTATGGGCAAGCTTTGTCCGGTAGCTATACTATTGATAAAACTTCAGCTGCTACTTCCAGAAACTTTACATCTTTCCAGGCGTTTTTTAACCAATTGGCTGCTAACGGAATAAGCGGCAATGTTTTAGTGTCGGTAGTTCCGCTTTCAGGCCCTTATACAGAACAGGTTTCGGCAATTGCGTATACGGGAATGGGCTCCGGCAAAAAGGTAACCATTGATGGAAATGGCAATACACTTTCCTATACCGCTACCTTGGCATCAGCCCAATACACATTAGGGATACACGGCGCGGATTACCTGACCATTAAAAACCTTACTGTTGAAGCACTTGGAACAAATTACGCATGGGGCATACACTTAAGCAATAATTCAGAAAACATTACTATTGAGAATTGCCAGGTAAGTATTCCCAACAGTACTTCTGTTACTTCTACTAATGCCGTTGGAATAATAGCGTGTGTTGATAATTCTTTCCCTTTTATATCAGGCAAGGCAGCCAGTAAACTGGTTGTTACCGGCTGTACCGTTACAGGAAGTGCATCAGGCGGGCCTTATTACGGCATATTTTTAAATCCGCAGGTATCGGCTGACTCTACGGCGGATATCACCATCAGCAATAATACTATTCTTGATTTTCGGTCAGTGGGCATATTCCTTACCAACTGCGAAACCGCCCAGGTAAATGAAAATAGCATTTCCCGCCCAAATATAACATCGGTTGCGGCTTCTACATTCGGGATAAGATTGGTAAACTCAAACAAAAATATTGTAGTAAATGGTAACAGGATTTTTAACTGCTTTAAAACAAGCTCAACTGCGTTTTCAGATTTTTACGGCATTGATGTACGCAATGCGCTGGGTATTATAAGAGTTTCAAATAATATTATTTATGAAAATAACAATCTTAAAGAGTGGTATGGCATTTATTTTATCTGCTCTCCCGATGTAAGATTCATTCATAATACTGTCTCAAATGATAATACATCAATCAGCACCTCTGCTGATATTTATGGATTTTATCATGGGCATAATTCATGTACGCCTTCTGCGGGCTCAGAGTTTAAAAACAATATAATTTCACTTGACCGGGCGGGTGCCGCAAAAAGGTATTGTGTATATCAAAACGGTTCTTCAATCACCATAAACCATAATGCCTATCACGTAAGGCCGTCCACATCGTCTTATATTGGGTGGTTGGGCAGTACGTCTGTTGCCGGTTTAAAAAACTGGCAGTCGCTTTCCGGGCTGGATGTTAGGTCCGTTGAGGCCTATCCGAGGTTTATTGATATTTCTTCCGGGAATCTTATCCCCAATGAATTTATGCTGGACGATGGAGGAGTAGGGGTAGGGCTTGTTTCAGATATAGCCGGCAAGGGCCGGAATTTAGCAACACCCGATCCGGGTGCATACGAGTTCACTATAAACGCGGGCGTAAGTGCTATAGTTACTTCTTCACACGCATGCCAGGGAGGAAGGGATAGCGTAAAACTGGTACTAAAAAATGCTTCGGCAATGGATATATCCGGATTTCCCGTAATGTATACAGTAAATGGCGGACCCGAGATAATTGAAACCTATAACCCTGTTCTGAAGAAAGGGGATTCGGTAATTTATACCTTTAAAAAACCGGTGGAATTCGTTTCTTCCGGCAATTATAAAATTGAAGCAGCTATTGGAAGTAAGCCTAATTTTGGGCCATACATAATTACAGTTGGTGCCTCGCCTGTTGGCGGCAGTCTTGCTAAGGGGGCAGGGTTTAAAGGAATTTTTAACAGTGGCCTTATTACTGACCCTGATATAGTGGCTACACCTGATACGTTATTTTATGATATTAAAAACGCGCCCGGTTTCCCTAATTCGTTGTACGGGAGTACCTGGCAGTTATTAATAAATGCACAGGTGGTTAATGGCGGTGGGTTGGTTTCTCCGTCGGATATACAGGTATACGCGCCTTCGCCAGGTATAAATGCATCCGTGGCCTTTATTCCTCCGGTATCATTAACCGGTAAAACAGTGGAATTATCTATCACTCCCGTTTCATTAACTACCGGTTGTCCAGCTCCGGCTTTTACACGCAGGGTGCATATTGCCCCAAGGCCAGTGGCTGCTTTTAGCGGGTATAATGCCTGCCAGGATATACCCATAAGTTTTGTTAACACTTCAGCGATTTCTTCAGGAACCATAAATTACAGCTGGAGTTTTGGCGACGGAAATGCATCAGGAGCTTCGAATCCTGTTAAGGCATATTCCCAAAGCGGCACATTCCAGGTGAAATTGGTAGCCGCTTCTTCTTACGGGTATAAAGACAGCATGGTGAAAAGCATTACGGTTTACCCTTTGCCGGTTGCCGATTTTGAATATAAAAACAAATGTTCAGGTGATTCCATACCCTTTACCAATACATCAGTAGTTCCCGGTGGCTCGCCGGTATATGTATGGGATTTTGGGGACAATAAAGGTAAGATTACGGGGACGAATCCGGTGTATAAATACGGAAAGGTGGGTGTATACTTTCCTGAGTTGAAGGTAATTGACGGAAACGGCTGCACAGCTACTGTTTCAAAGCCGGTTACGTTTGCTCAAAAACCAAAGGCTGGCTTTTCTTCTACTGATGGCGTTTGCAACCGGAAGAAAGTGGATTTTACTAATAATAGCCTTCCGTTACCACCTGAACAGTTGGGTTTTGTTTGGTATTTTGGAGATGGTGATTCTGCAAGTCAGCGCAATGTGGAGCACACGTATTCAATACCGGGACAGTATAAAGTGAAACTGGTAGCCAGAAATGGTTTTGGCTGCGTGGACTCTTTTACAAAAAGTATCACTATTAAAGTAGGGCCCGTTGCCGACTTTAAGCCGGATCGCCAATGTGCCGGTGAGCCTGTAGAGCTGAAAAATCTTTCATCGGCACCTGCAGGAGATACAGCATCTTTTGCATGGGAGATAAATGACGGCACTACCTATACCACCTCTTTTGTAAGCCATGTGTTCAAAGGGGTTGGGCGGTATACTGTAAAACTTACCGTAGTGCTGAACAACGGTTGCTCATCTGCAGTGACTAAAACAGTGCCCATTAGTGAAAGGCCGCTGGCTGGTATTATTTCTCCCGGAACGGCCTGTGTGGGCGATTCAGTAATATTTAAAAACAATACAGTGCTTTCTAACTTAGGAACCGCCGTATATATATGGAATTACCAGTCGGGGATTTCAACAGCATTTGATTTAGAAAGGGTATATACTGTGCCGGGAACCTATAATGTAAAGCTTACCGTCCAGTCAGGCCAGGGGTGCGAAGACACCGCCAGTTCATCTGTAACAGTGAAAGATCTGCCCAGCAGTGAATTTTCTGTTCAGTCATCTCAAACTGGGGATGGAAGCATGATTTTCATCCCTGATGTTCCCAATGGAAAAGGTGATTATTACTGGAGTTATGGAGATGGAGGACATAGCTACCTTAAAGATCTGCATACTGTTCAGTATAATTTCCAGGGTGTATACAAAGTTTCACTTACCGTGAAGGATGGCAACTGTTTATCATATTCAGAGAAGAGTATACCTGTTTTCCCTATGAGTGGAAATAAATCAACGGCAAGTGGGGGGGTAGGCATATATCCCAATCCCGCTTCGCGTTGGGTTACAGTTTCAGCAGGACAGAATATCATCGAAGCTGTTGAGATAGTTGGCGTTTCAGCGCAGGTGGTTAAAGTTATTAGTGTAGGAGGGAGCGGAACAGCTACTTTGGATTTAACAGGCCTTTCGCCGGGCCTGTATTTCATCCGGGTAAAAGGTGATGGTTTTGTACAGTCAGGCAGGTTGGTTATTTGTGAATATTGCCGGTAATTAACTAATCAACAATTATTTATTTAAATGACATACTTATTGCTTTTTGTATGGACAACATTTAACTTGCATATTCAACCTATTTCGTTTTTTAATCGAGCTTACTTTTATTCATTTATTTAAACAGAGCTATAATGGAAAAAACTTCTACTAGATTTTTATTTAAAATTTTAGCTGGCTGCCTGCTTTTGGCAGCAGGCTTTACCCAACGGGCTTCTGCCCAAAACATTGCTCCTCTTGCCGCTACCAACGGGCAGGGCTCAGGAGCAACGACGCCTTATCTTTGGAACTGGAACAGGATTAATGATCTAAGCTACGGTACATGTGGCGGACAGGAGGCATTTATTTGGACAGATAACCTCGGACCTAATGGATCAGAATGGATGGAATGGTCATGGTCAACCCCTTATCCTATTAACAAAATTGTTATTGAGCACGGGGAAACAGGCGGCAGGTATCTTACAGGCGGTACCATCCAGTACTGGAACGGCTCAACCTGGGTTAACCATTACACCTTTTCAGGACTTACCCAGGCAAACTGTACCAATACAGTTACCTTTCCTATAATGGTTACAACCAAAATGCGCATAGCAAACTGGAAGTCTGGCACCGGGCAGGTTTCAAATATGAACTACCGCGAGATTGAGATTTGGCAGGGTGCAAGCCCAGGAATCCACGTGCGCGCATCTAATACTTATAACCAGGCGCAATACTGCGGATCAGCTAATGACTCAGTGGTGATTGAGGTACAAAACATAGGTACCGTAGGCGTAGCCAACTTTTATATTGGCACGAAAGTGTCCGGCACTGTAAATGGTTCGGGTGTAAGCTTCAGCGACAGTGTTTTGTATACGGATTCACTGATGACCGGCGAAGTAGCCACAGTTAAAATGTATAAGTTTAGCTCAGTCAACGGAGCCAACATCAATTTAAAATCATGGGTGAATGTAGTTGCTGATACC
>DASPJH010000477.1:0-7495 GCA_035628715.1 Bacteroidia bacterium | reverse complement strand
GGTTATACGGCTATTCTGATAAGCACGACGTGACCAACGCCACTGCCCAACTGATGGCACAGATGATATGGTATTTTATAGAGGGTGTGTCGCTGCGTAAAGCCGAAGACCCGGCAGAATCACCGGACAAATTCCTGCAATACCGCACCGCACTTAATGACGGCAGCCACGAAATTGTGTTTTATAAGAGCAAAAGCACCGGCCGCTGGTGGATGGAAATTCCCCATCCGAGAAATTATTCTGAGAATACATTCCCCATTGTGGTACCGTGCAGCTATACAGATTACCAGGTAGCCAGCAACAACGAAATGCCCGACAGGTGGTGGAGGGTGTACCAAAAATACGCTTAAATAAGCAGCCCGGGCAGCGCTTAATTGGCATTATCCGGCAATATCATTGGCAGGTAGCCACGGCTTTTACAAGTTTGCACATTATTTCCTATCTTGCCCGTAAACTAACTTACTGAAGAATGCCACAGGCTGTATTGAAAACCCAACTGGCTTTTGTGCAAAAGCTGAAAGAGCTCGCGCCCGCCAATGCATCGCTGGCGGATGAAATGGCCGAGCTGCTGGATGTTAGCTCTGACAGTGCTTACCGCCGCCTGCGCGGTGAAACGGCTATTACGCTGGACGAAGCGGTGATACTTGCCAACCACTTTAAAATTCCTTTCAGCGCATTTACCGAGAATCTGGAAGGACTGGTGACTTTCCGTTATAAACACATGACGGACGATTCCGACAGCTTTTATAAATACCTGTACGGGCTGGACCAGACGCTGGACAAGCTGCTGCTGGCCAACGATAAAAAGATGGTGTACGGGGCAACGGATATCCCTATTTTAAACCACCTGGGCTACCGGGAAATCGGCAGCTTCAAGATGTACCACTGGATGCGCTCACTGATGGGCGCAAAGAGCCTGGAAGACAAGAAATTCAGCCCGGGGGTTATCCCCGGAGAAATGCAAAAGGTGGCGCATTCCATTTATAAAAAATATAAAAAGCTGCCATCGGTGGAAATATGGAGCGACGATTTATTATTTCCCACCCTTAAGCAGATAGAATATAACTGGGACGCCAGCCTGTTTGAAAGCCGCGAAAGCGCTTTGGCTGTTTGCGAGGACTTGCGCAAAATGCTGCGGGATACCTGTGAAATGGCAGTAAAAGGTAGCAAGCAAACAGATGAGCCAGCCAGCCAGCAATCGCAAAACTTTCAGTTATATTTCAGCGAATTACTGATTGGCAATAACAGTATTATGGTATGGGCCGATGGCCTGAAACTGGTGTTTTTAAGCCACCATACATTTAATAATATTAATACCACCGATGAGCGCTTTTGCGCTGAAACCGAGGACTGGATCAACAAACACCTGAAAAAGGCCACGCTCATCAGCGGTACAGCTGAAAAACAGCGCAATAAGTTTTTTAATTCATTGGAAAAAAATATTGATAAAACCATAGCCCGGATAATGGCTGATTAGTGAAGATTTACCTCATCCCCGGTTGCCAGCACGCTTACCCTGCCTGAACGTCGCCCTTCTCCTGAAGGGAGAAGGGATTTACTGGCGAGGCGCGAAACTGGGGCAGTTTCAGGATGAGGGAGTTATAACAACTCTCTTTTGTTACTACAGCCCAAATAGCTTCCGCCTCTATCCTGATATAGTTAGTACTCAAAAATCTTCCTCTATCAGCTCCCGGTTTATAGCCGTGCCTGCCAGCGTACCGGCTGAAATGGCAATTGACAGCGACCGTATAAACTGCGAGTTATCGCCACAGGCGTATACACCGTGCACGCTGGTTTTTTGAGACATATCGGCCTTTATGTACCCGTGCTCCGTCAGTTCGCACCCCAAAGTAATGGGAATATCGCTGTTCTGCTCATGCTTCGGTTTTGCATATACCGCTCTCACAGGTAGTTGGGTACCGTCCTTCAATGCCACCCGCTTCACGTAGCCGTTGTCATGCTCAAAGCTGATAATCTCTGTTTCAATAACCCTTATGCCGTTCTTCTCCAGTTTAGCTGCCTGCTCCCTTTCAAGCGCTGATGGGCCGTTGGTAAGCAGCGTCAGGTCTTTGGTCCATTGGCTTATCATCCGGGTAAATTCGTAGCCCATTTCCCCGTTGGCAATTACGGCTGTCTTCTCGCCCCTCACTTCGTAGCCGTGGCAATACGGGCAATGCAGTGCCGATATGCCCCAGCACTCCGCAAACCCTTTAATATCCGGCATAACGTCCTTTACCCCGGTGGCAAACAGCAGCTTCCGACTGGTAAATGTATCGCCCGCCCGGGTGGTAATTTCAAAGCCGTTGTCCCGCTTGCTCCCTTTCACCGCCAGCCCCTGGTAAAACTGCACGGTAGGGTATTGCAATACCTGTTCGCGGGCAAGGGCAGACACCTCAGCAGGGGTTTTTCCATCCTGGGTGAGGAAGTTGTGCGCGTGCGGGGTTTGCCGGTTGCAGGGCTGGCCGCTGTCTATTATCAAAACATTCCTCAGCGCCCTTGCCAGGCTAAGGGCGGCGGATAGCCCCGAGTAGCTGCCGCCTATTATAATTACATCAAAATCAGTAGTGTTTGTCATAAAGTTTGGCAAAGGTAAACCTATTTTGTATTATTGCAACTAAGTTGCAATAAAGAACCATGAACCGACGAAACACCCCGGCAAAGCAAGCCGTTAAAAACATCCTCACCGCATCAAAAGGTGCGCTGAGCCAGGAGGATATTGAGCAAAAAGTGAAAGGTGCCATGGACCGTGTGACGGTTTACAGGATATTGAACAGTTTTCACGCGGATGGGTTTGTTCATAAAATACTGGCTGAGGACGGTAAGCAGTATTTTGCTGTGTGCCTGGACTGTAGCGAAAAACACCACCACGATACCCATTTCCACTTCCGCTGCATGAAATGCAACACCATTGAATGCCTGCACCAGGAAGTGAAGTTTAACACCCCCGCCGGCTATACGGTGCAGAACGTTAATTGCCTGCTGAGCGGCTATTGCCAACCCTGCGCTGTTACCTGACACTTACACGGTGGCTGATTCTAACCCTTTGCAGGCGCCATTGAACCTATTTTTCCTGAAGCTCCGTAGGAGCTTAACCCTATTGCCTGATTACAAATAATCCAAGGCGTCAGCTTGCTGTTACCGCTGTTCCCCTGTTACGAGTGTTACAGTGTTACGACCAGAAAAATGGACTGACCCGTCCTAAAAAAAGTTTACACTTTTGGTTAAAAATACTGTGATAAGTTTACAAGGATAAATTAATCCTGCATATCATTTACATTAAATACGGTTTTAAATGTTAACGGCAGCCTCCTTCCCCTTATTGATTGTATAATAGTTTTTCCATTTTCTTGGAAGATGGCCCGAGAACTGGTGTGCTTCACCGGGTTTCAGGTAACCGATACTGCTGTGTGGGCGTAGATGATTATAAGTGCTCACGGCTGTTATTAACTCTTCTGCTGCCGACCTGTAATCAGGATAATACTCCTGCAACAGTTCAGCCTTCAGGATGCCATTTACCCTTTCGGCGATAGCGTTTTCTAACGGGTCCCCTTTTTCTGTCATGCTAACAGTAATAGGATGCTTGCCTTTTTGTAGCTCCGTTATATAATCATCGCAGCAGTATTGCACCCCACGGTCTGAATGATGGATAAGCCCCTGGCGGCTTTTATTGGCTGCCAAAGCCATTTTTAATGCACTTAAAGGGCCTTGGGCAGACAGGCTTTCATTGAGGCAATAACCTACTATTTTCCTGGAATAAGCATCGGTGACAAGGGACAGGTAGGCAAATTTATCCCCTACCCGGATGTAAGTAATATCGCTTACCCATAACTGGTTAGGGGCAAGGGGGATAAACTCCTTTACCAGGTTGGGGTACTTTTTGTAACGGTGGCGCGAAAGAGTTGTAGCAGGACCACGGCGCTTGCGTTTACGCACCAGAAGGTTCCGTTCCGAAAGGATGGTGAACAATGCATCACGGCCCATTTTAATGCCGTGAGAACAAAGAAAAGGCTCAAGCTCATGGAACAGTTTACGGGTGCCTATACGTTTCTGCATGGCACGGTGGCGCAACACTTCAGCAACCACCAAATCAGCTTCTAATGACTGTTTCTGTTGATACTTTAGCCCCTGGTAATACGCTTGCCTGCTATAACCAAGCAGTAAACAAAGCTGGTTGACACAACCCGGCTTGCTTTGTTTTACTTCTTCGACGGCTTGGTGCCAGACTTTTTTCGGATATCAATATCCAGTTGTTCCTCGGCAATATTGATTATAGCGTTCAGCAACTGGTTCTCCAGCCGCGCCATCTCCAGCTCTTTCTGCAATTGCTGTATATCCGTTGGAAGCTCCCCGGGGGGTGCAACAGCATCTTTTCTTTTGCCTTTTTCTTTTTTACTCACTGGCTGAATTACACTTTTAAATTCCTGCACCCAGGCATGAATTGTAGGATAACGAACCCCATACTTCTGCCCAAGCTCACGGAAAGATACATCTTTTGTCAAATACTCGGCCACTACTGACACTTTTTCTAATTCTAAATCCTGCATAAAGTTTACATTTTAAGTGTAAACCTATTTTAGGACAAGACAGGATATCTGCTTCCTGAAGCCCGCAGCCATATCAGTAAAAGCCCCTTTTTGCTGGTCCAGCATTTTTTGGGCTTTATCTTTTAAACTTTTATTTTGGATGGCATCCACCAGTCGCTGTGCATCGGTATAATATTCCTGGCCGTCGTTAATACGGCCGTACAGGCGGTTTTTAGCTTCCGAAGCCTTTTCCCTTGCCTCGCGCCAGTTTTTCTCATGATTTTTCAGGTCGCTGCTTTCCTCCAGCGCCTGGCTGTAATATTGGTCAACAACTCCTACACGTCCGCCGTTTTTACCCGAAGAAAATAAAATAATCATCCCGGCCATTAGCAAGGCCATAGGCAATATTCCTGCTTTCATAAAGTTTTTGATTTAGAGGGATAACGGAGGGGGTGAGGGAGATATTGTTTTAATAACTTGCCCGACTTTCCCGGATGAAACGGCAACTTTCAGGCACCCTTGCGCACCGTGGCCTGGTGTTCTCACCGGCCACTCCACTGTATGTTGCGGTTGGTGAGAACACACAACCGCGGCTATCGCTGACTGGGTGTTTATTGTGAGTGTCAAAACACCAACCAATACGGAAAAAGATACACGAGTTGATCATTTAGCTAAAAAATAGCACTAAAAATTATGCGTACTATAAAACATTATAAAATTTGTTTATCTAGTTTTCTATATTGCGATATTGTAAATGTGCATTCAACTGCTGAATACCAATTATTAATCAATATTTTATATGCCAGTTATATACTTTGATAACTTTAGGGGCTTTAATAAAACTTTTTTGCCGCTTAAAAAAGTCAACTTTTTTGTGGGCGAAAATAGCAGTGGCAAGACCTCCGTTCTGAAATTGATAAAAATACTTTCTGATCACAAATTCTGGTTTACCCAAGAGTTTAATTCCGATGAAGCCGAGCTAGGTTATTACTCAGAAATCGCTAGTTATGCTAATAAAAACAAAAAATATTTTGAGATTGGAATTCTTGGTGATTATAGGGACAAGGATGACGGTATAAGTGCCATTAAATTAAAATTTACCAATAATGAAGGGATACCATCTGTGAAAGAAATATCTTTAATAAGAGATGACGTCAATATCCAAGCTATTGTTGAAAGTGACTATATTAAATACAGATATTCCCCGGTAAATCTGTCAAATATAACAGAAGTAAATAAACTTAAATATTTTAAGAAGTGGATAGCTAAAAATGATTTAGTTAATAAGCCCTTTGTGAAAGATGAAAATAGTTCCCCATTTTTAACTAGTGCTATTCTTTTTCATGTTCAAACAATTATTGCACAAATAAAATCCCCAAAGAAAAAAATAAATGAAAAACGGCACTCGTTTTACATGCCCAACTTCTTACAGGATGTAGCATGGCTTGCACCTATTAGGACTGACCCAAAAAGAACATACGATAGTTACAAAATTGCTTTCAATCCTGATGGAACTCACGCACCCTACTTATTAAAAAGACTCTTGGGGAAAGAAACAACACAAAGGGCCAGAGAAAAAGCCCAAGAAATACTAAGAAAATTCGGGAAAGACAGTGGATTATTTGATTCGATAAAAATTAATCCACTTGGGAGAGGAGATAACTCTCCATTTGAATTACAGGTATTACTAAATAATTTTCCTTTAAAAATAACTAATGTTGGTTATGGTGTTTCCCAAATTCTGCCTTTGATAATTGAGGTCATAGCCCGTCAAAATGAGACTTGGTTTGCAATACAGCAACCTGAAATACATCTTCACCCTCGAGGGCAGGCTGCCTTTGGAGATTTTATCTATAAATCTGTCATTAATGATAATAAAAATTTTATTATTGAAACCCATAGTGATTATACCATTGACCGTTATCGACTTAGACTTTATAAGGGTGATGAAGACGATAAGGCTGCAAATAATAAAATAAATAGCCAAATTGTATTCTTTAAGAGATCAAATGGAATTAACGAATTAACGTGTATCCCTATAATGAATAATGGTTCACTACCTGACACGCAACCATCAGAGTTTAGAGATTTCTTCATAAAAGAGCAATTAGAATTACTTCAAATTTAAACTTATGTGTATTATAATTGATACGAATACGCTGGCGAGCGTATTTCAGGAGAATTCAGTTAATCATTTGCAATTTAAGCCAGTAAAGAAATGGGTAATTGAAGGCAAAGGGAAGATTATATTTGGTGGCACGAAATATATTTCCGAACTGAAAGGGAAATATCTAACATTTTTTCTTCAGTTAAAAAAGGCTGGTAAAGCCATCCTAGTTGATTCTAAACTAGTTGATTCAGAAGAAGCCCTTGCTGAAAAAAGTATCAGCCATCCAGATTTTGACGATCAACATTTAATAGGACTACTCCGGATTTCTAAATGTAAATTAATTTGTTCATCTGATTCGAGGGCATACCCTTTCTTCAGACATAATATTTTTTTTACACCGGCTTCAAATAAGCCAAGAATATATTCTTCAGCACCCAATGCCGGTCTACTGTGCGACAGAAATATTGCAGACATTTGCAAGCCCTGCGCCCCAACTACAAATCTACAAAAAACTTTATTAGGGATTAAATGATCGGTGTGTCCAAAAAGATCAACATGATAAAACCTTCGAATTTTTGCACTCGGGGTGAGTTAAATCTCTACCTTTGTCCCTTCATATGACAACCGATCAATATAAAGATTTAAAGGGCCGTGTAGAGGCCCTGAGGAGGTATCTTTGACGTTGATGCCAAACTGAAACAAATTGCTGAAGGCGAAGCGGTATCGCAGGAGCCGGGCTTTTGGGACGACCCTAAAAAAGCTGAAGCACACCTGAAGGGCATTAAAACCCAACGAATATGGACGGACGCGTTTAACGAGGTGCAAGCCAAGCTGGACGACCTTACGGTGCTGCATGAGTTTG
>DASPJH010000476.1:0-3156 GCA_035628715.1 Bacteroidia bacterium | reverse complement strand
GAGTTTCCGGGCCGTTGTTGGGGGTGGTATCCTGTAAAAAGGCGAGGTACTCAGTATTAAGGAAGGGATTAACTTCCAACCTAAAGCGGTCCGCGTAGTTAGGTTTCAGGTGACCGTCTTTGGTCAGCAACTCGTCTTTATAGCTGCCGTCCAACCCGTCAAAGTAATCAATCTTGCCCTGCACAAACTCCATAAACGCGGTTTGTTTGTTCTCAATAAAACCCACTTCCACCGCATCTATATAAGGGAGCTGCTTACCGTTCGCATCTTTTTCAAAATAGTTGGGGTTCTTTTCCAGTACCAGCTTCACGCCTTCTTCCCAAAGCCTGAACTTAAACGGGCCTGTGCCTACCGGGTTGGTACGGAAATCTTTGCCGTACATGTCAATCGCCTCCTTCGGCACCACATAACAATAAGGCATAGCCAGCATAGCCAGGAAAGGAGGGAAGGATTTTATTAATCTTATTGTGAATACCGAGTCACTTTCAGCAATAAAGGAACTGTTTACCTGCTGTTTAGTAAACGATTGTTCAACCTTATCATTAAATATCCAGGCGCCCGTACTGGCTGTCTTCGGGTCAATAATCCGGTTAAAGCTGTAAGCAAAATCGTGGGCAGTTACCCTTCGGCTCTTTTCATTCGTAAAACACTTATTACTATGAAAGTACACGTCGCTTCTTAAATAAAAAGTATAAGTTTTGCCGCTGTCTTTAATTTCCCAGCGGTGAGCAATAGCAGGGATTACATTCAGGGCGGTATCCAGCTGCACCAGCCCGTTGTACAGCTGTCCCACCACGCGGTTAATGGCTTCGTCGCGTGCAAAGGCCGGGTCGAGTGTGGATAACCCCGCATCTTCGTTATACCTGAAAACCCTTGCCGTATCTTGCCGGTGTCCACTTTTGCAGGCTACCAGCCCTAAAACCATGTGTATAACTATGGAAAACTTCGCCAATGCTGTGTATAAATAACCTTGCCGCATCCTGTATTTTTGTCCTTCGGTAGTCTTCATAAACACTGGGTAACTCCTGCGAAACTACCTTTTTAAACCAATTAGATACACACAATGGCGAAAATTATTGCGATCGTGAACCAGAAGGGCGGCGTGGGCAAAACCACTACTGCTATCAACCTGTCTGCAAGCCTCGCGGCACTTGAAAAGAAAGTACTGCTGGTAGATGCCGACCCACAGGCGAACTCCACCTCGGGCATCGGTTTCGACCCTACTATTATTAAAACAGGGCTGTATGAGTGCATCATCCACGATATGGCCCCCAAAGAGGTAATCTTAAAAACAGATATTGATTACCTGGATTTACTACCTTCAAACATCGACCTGGTGGGTGCCGAGATTGAGATTGTGGACCTGCCCAACCGCGAGCGCATGGTAAAAAGGGTGTTTGACAAAATTCGCCCCGACTATGACTTTATTATAATAGACTGCTCGCCCTCGCTGGGTTTGATCACCACTAACTCGCTTACTGCGGCTGATTCGGTGATTATCCCCGTACAGTGCGAATTCTTCGCGCTGGAAGGACTGGGCAAGCTGCTGAACACCGTTAAGATTGTTCAGTCGCAGCTGAACCCCAACCTGGAGATTGAGGGTATACTATTAACCATGTACGATAGCCGCCTGCGCCTGAGCAACCAGGTAGTGGAAGAAGTGAAAATGCACTTCCAACAGTTGGTGTTTGATACTATTATACAACGTAACGCCCGGGTGAGCGAAGCGCCCGGCCATGGTAAACCGGTAATACATTATGATGCCGAAAGCAAAGGCAGTGTAAACTACCTGAACCTGGCCCGTGAAATTTTACAAAAGAACGGATTGACCCGTATAGCCGAAGAAGATAAAATACTGAGCACCGAAGAATGAGTACACCGAAGAGAAATGCCCTTGGTAAGGGGTTATCGGCCCTGCTGAAAAGCGAGGACGTTACTACCCTTACAGCGCCCCGTGCAAGCGGGATGACCCATATCCTTATCAGCCAGATTGAGGCCAATCCCTTTCAGCCCCGTATTGATTTTGACGAAACGGCGCTGGAAGAGCTGGCAGATTCTATCCGCGTGCACGGGGTGATACAGCCCATCACGGTAAGGAAAATAAACCTGAACGAAGACCGTTACCAGATCATCAGCGGTGAGCGCCGTACCAAAGCTTCAATACTGGCCGGGCTGACCAGCATACCTGCGTATGTGCGCGTAGCCAACGACCAGGAAATGCTGGAAATGGCGCTGATTGAAAACATACAGCGCCAGGACCTGAACCCCATTGAGATAGCCCTGAGCTACCAGCGCCTGATTGACGAGGTGAACCTGAAGCACGACGAGGTAGGAGAACGTGTAGGCAAACAGCGCAGTACGGTAAATAACTACCTGCGCCTGCTGAAGCTGCCCGATGAAATACAGGCCGGGTTGCGTGATAACCGCCTGAGCATGGGCCATGCCCGCGCTATTATTAATATTGGCGATGCAGATGAGCAGATGGTAGTGTACCACCGCATCCTGGAAGAAGGCCTTTCAGTGCGAGACACCGAGGAACTGGCCCGCCAAACCAAAGCCCCTGAGGCTGCCAGGGAAACGGATAAACCTGCACCTGCCAAAAAAGAAGCCATTACCGGCTTTGATACCTTTACCAATATTCTTGCCCATAAGCTGAACGTGAAAGTGAAGCTGAAATCAAAAGGCAAAGGCAAAGGAGAACTGGTGATACCGTTTGATTCGGAAGACCAGCTGGTGAAGATATTTGAGCTACTGTAACCTTTCCGTCATTCCCGCTTCAGGCGGGAATCTAATCAATCAACAGATTCCCGCCTGAAGCGGGAGTGACCCATATAAAACCCCGGCTGAAAGCTGCGGGTTTTTTTGTTTTGTCTGAATCAGAATTCACGAGATTTTAAAATTTTCAGGGTTAATTCTGCGAATTCTGAAATTCTAATTGATACAGTTAACTTTACACTATGAAACACCTCTTCCTGTTAATTATTATCGCTGTGCTATCCTCGTGCCACGAGCCGTATTTTGAAAATGCGTTTACAGAAGGCGTGGAATACAAGCAGCTTCCTGTAGAAATACAGGGTAAATATTTAGTAATAAACCGGTTTCTTGATGGCGATAATAACAAAGTAATATATACCATTGATACCGCCCAGGACAGCC
>DASPJH010000475.1:0-4021 GCA_035628715.1 Bacteroidia bacterium | reverse complement strand
CTGGCAGGCTTATTAGTTTTGTGCAAATACGCCAAACAATGGGCCGTGGCAATTTTTATATTGATTCCTGCATTTATTTACGTCGTATACAGCTGGTGGACCTGGTGGTATGGGGGTAGTTTTGGTTCCCGCCCCATGGTGGATATTTATCCTGTGCTCTCCCTTCCAATGGCCGCATCGTTAGCATGGGTATATAAGAAGAGGGCAGTATTTGCCGGAGCACTGGTTGCCGGGGCATTTTTTATTTACCTCAACGGCTTTCAGACCTGGCAGTACAAAAAAACCCTTATTCATTGGGACAGCATGACCAAAGAAGCCTACTGGGCGGTATTTTTGAAGGAGCAGTTTCCGCAGGATTATGGCTCTCTTATAAAAACCCCTGATTATGAAAAGGCGCTTAAGGGAGAGGAAGAGTATTAATACCCGGAAAACAGTAATATCCTAAAAATCTTAATTCAGACCGCTTAAATTTGCATTGTGCCCTACCAAATCAATATAATAGGCTCGGGAAATGTGGCGTGGCATATAGCCAGGGCAATGGATATGGCAGGCCATAAAATTGCGCAGGTATACAGCCGGGATTTAAAAGATGCCCAAGACCTTGCCCACCCTTACCTGGCCGACGCACTGGACGATATCCGCATGTTGAAGGACAATGCCGGGGCTACTTTCATTTGCGTAAGCGACTCGGCTATTAACGAGGTAGCAGGGCAGATGCTGCAGCCCAAAAACCTGGTGGTGCATACCAGCGGGGCTATAAGTATAGATATCCTTAAGGACATTTCTCCGTATTACGGGGTATTTTACCCGGTGCAAACCCTTAGTGCCGGCAAGCCTGTCAATTTTTTTGACGTGCCTGTTTGCATTGAAGGCAGTAATAAGGTGGCCGAACAGCAGTTAAAAGCACTGGCCGACACCGTAAGCAACCAGGTACAATACCTCGATTCCGAAAAGCGCAGGCATTTACATTTAGCTGCGGTGTTTGCCAATAACTTTACCAATGCCTTGTACCGGGAGGCAGCGGAAATACTGGAAGCGCAAGGGATGAACTTCGACCTGCTCCGGCCCCTCATCAAAGAAACAGCCGAAAAAGTGCAGCGCCTTTCTCCGGGGGAAGCTCAAACAGGCCCTGCAAAAAGGAATGACGATGAAACAATCAGAAAACACCTGGCGTTAATGCCTGACGGCCTGAAAAAACAGTTATATCAACTGTTTACGGAAATTATTAAGGATCAGAAACGCGGATAACTAAATTGTTTCCGTAATCAACAAACGGATTGTAGGTTTGTTTAATGTAATGTTATTTAAGTATTTAATAATTTAGCGCTGACGCATGAACGGGAGCGAAATACGAATCAGGGATATTGTTAACAGAGAGGTCATTAATCTGCTAAATTGTGAAAATGAGCCTATTCATATACCGGGAAGTATACAGCCTGAAGGCTTTTTAATTGCCGTTGACAGAAATTCATTCCGGATAACCCACTGCAGCGCTAACTGTGCGGATTTTTTGAACCTTACACTGGCAGAACTGCTGGGAAATTCGCTTTCTTTTGTTATCGGTGCGCATCAGATGGAGGCTTACAAAAACTTTGCGGGCAACTCCTTTAATGCCGATTCTCCATTTCTGGTTAAAATCGGCAAAAAAAGCTTTAACATACTTACCCATACCAATGATAGTTGTGCAATTCTTGAATTTGAGTCGTATCCTGACGAGGAGATAAACTTACCGGAACGATATGCCCAAACCAAAAAGTTTGTGGCTATGATGGAAAACACTCTCTCGCTTCAGCAGCTTTGTCAGTCTGTAGCCGACGAAACCAAGCGGCTGACCGGCTATGACCGTGTAATGATCTACAGATTTGATAAGGATTATAACGGTGAAGTATTTGCTGAAAGCCGGGAAACGAACCTGGAGCCATTTCTGGGCCTGCATTATCCTCACACCGATATTCCTGCTCAGGCGCGCGAGCTGTATCTGCGCAACCTGGTACGCATAATTGGCGATGTTAATTATACACCCGTTCCAATTATGACAATTGACGAAGGCAGTGAAAAACACCTGGATCTTAGTTTATCGGTACTACGAAGCGTCTCGCCTATACATATCGAGTATCTAAAGAATATGGGTGTCGGGGCTACGCTAACAGTGTCCCTTACCCTGGACAAAAAGCTTTGGGGCCTGGTAGCCTGCCACCACTACTCTAAAAAATTCATCCCTTATTATTCAAGGCTGGCGGCCTTACTGCAGGGACATTTCCTTACCTCCCAAATAAGGGTTCGCGAGGTATCAGAAGAATATGCAATAAATCAGGGCGTTGAACGCCATCTGCAAAAACTGCTGGATAGTATAACACCCGACCAGGAGTTTGGTGAGCGGTTTAAAAACCTTCCCGGGTTACTTGATATTTGCAATGCTACCGGGGTAATAATGAGGATTGACGGGGTAAGCTACAGTAAGGGCCTAATTCCTGAAAGCCATCATATTGATGCACTTATAAACTGGCTGGCATACGAAAAAAAGAACGGAAACTTTTATACCCACCACTTAGCCGGTGAATTTGAAAAGGGGACGGAGTTTAGCAATACTGCTGCCGGCATACTTTATTATGCTTTAGGCAGCCCCCTTAAAAACTGTATTATATGGCTGCGGCAGGAAATCGAGAAGACCATTAACTGGGCCGGTAATCCCGAGAAATCAAACCCGGAAGAAAGGTTGACACCCCGCAAATCGTTCGCTCTTTACAAACAGTCGGTCCGTTATCAAAGTCGCGACTGGAGGGTTTCTGAAATTAACGCTGCATCGCGGTTTGCCTATACTATCCAAAACATAATTCATACTGAATTCTTAAGGCGGGAGGAAACCAAATACCGTACTCTTAGTCAGAAATTAAAGAAAGCTAACGATGAACTGGCCAATATTAACTGGATAACCACCCACGATTTAAAAGAACCTCTCCGCAAAATACTGATGTTTACCTCGCGGATAATGGATTTTAACAATTCATCAGCCGATAAAAAATCACAACAGTACCTGGTGCGGATAAAAGAAAACACCATGCGTATGCAGGATCTTATAGATGACCTGCTTTCTTATACCCTCCTGGAGCAGAAAAAATCATCCTTCGTTAGCTTTAGCCTTGACCGTATACTAAGGGACGAACTAAGCGAATGGCGCGAACAGGCTGAAGACAAAGCCATTAAGATTACTGCCGACACCTTACCCGAAGCCACCGTAATACCTTTTCAGGTAAGGCTGCTTTTTTCAAATCTGATAGGCAATGCCATTAAGTTTTCAAATACCGTTATACCCGATCCCCGTATAGAAATCAGCTACCGGAAAATAAAAGCCGGGGATCTGAATCTTCCGGAAGCCAGGCAGGAAATCAGCTACCATGAAATCACATTTGCTGACAACGGTATAGGTTTCGATGGTAAGTTTAGCCAGCGGGTATTTGAAATATTTTACCGTCTCCATTCACAGGATGAATTTGTTGGCACAGGCATGGGCCTGGCTATATGCAAGCGTATAGCCGAAAATCACGACGGGTTTATAAAAGCAGACGGCGAAAAAGACAAAGGCGCTGCGTTTATAGTTTACCTACCTACGGAACTGCACCTGCCCGACGACGTAGGTTAAATTCTAACACGATGGCTTACTCTATACTCTCAGGCTTTTCATCCTCGGGAGTTGGAACGGCAGGAGCCGGGGCAGCATCGGGAGCTTCAATAAAGCTCTTATCTACCGGTAAAGAAACTACGTAGGTTTTGCGTGCCTTATTTTTCAGGTAGTTTTGGCGCAGCCAGGGATTCATCAACTTCAGTACCTTGTAGTTAATGCCTTTGTCAATGGCAAATTTGGCCAGGTTGTCTACCGTACTGTCTACGTTAATAGTATACGTTTCAATTACCGGGTAATAGTCGGTGCTGTCCAGCGCAAAGCCAAAGCGGCGGGCGTTGGTGTATATCTCTTTGATAGCCAGTATGCGAAACATATAACGCGAAGTCTCGCTGTTCAGCA
>DASPJH010000474.1:0-5269 GCA_035628715.1 Bacteroidia bacterium | reverse complement strand
ACTGTCAGGGTCGGCGGTAAAATTTATTTCCGGGTATCTGTGCACATCCACCGTAGCAGGGTAAATATATTCAGCAAAACAACCCTGGTTGTCGGTCATATACAAACGCGGCTGGTAACTCACCGTTTCATCAGTAGGGTGTATATTTTCATAAACGTGAGGCGGGGGAGAACCCGTAGTGTCATAAGGGCTGCCATCGCCATAATCAAAATAATACTGAGAGTAATCCTGGCTGCTGTCAGTAATCACTACTGTAAGCGGACTGCAACCGCTGGTGGTGTCAAGCGTAAAATCAGGCACGGGCCCCAGTATGGTCATAAATTTAATTTTAACAACAGAGTCAGCACATCCCAGGCTGTTTGTAGCTACCAGCTTAACATCAAAACCTGCCCGGCCGCTGTTTTTAAAATATACATATACTACCCGGTCTGCATTAGGAACGGTACGGCTTCTTCCGTCTCCAAAGTACCATGTAAGCGAATCGGCGTTGCGGGAAAGGTTATCAAATACAACTTCAGCGGGAGCGCAGTATTTAAGAGTATCTACGCTGGCAAAATCAGCCACCACCTTAATTGATACTACCGTTCGCACCGCTGTATCAAAACACCCATTGCCTTTGGAAACTACCTGGAGTATATTGTAGCGTCCTGAATCGGGAAAATGGATTTGAGGCATGGGCCTGTTATTGGAAGGTAAAAACACTGCGCCCGGCGGCACTGAAAAATACTCCCATTTATCAGGCGATAATTTAGACTGGTCCTCAATCTCGATAGTATCTCCCACACAAAATGCCAGGGTAGATTCTTTAAATCCTGCTGTAACTCCCACGTATGCCTCCCTGGGTGCAAATGAGGTATCTGTGCAGCCACTGCCGTTTGTTGACAGCAGCCATACCCTGAATGCCCCTTTCAGGTTAAATGTAACCTGGCTGTTCTGGCTGTTGGGTGAATTAAATACAACACCCGATGCGGGCGATGCCCCCCATGTGTATTGTATAGATTTATCAGAGGGATTGCGGTAGTTATGATTTACAAGTATTGCTCCTGTGGCATTAACCGTCATAGGGTCGCAGCCAGAATAATTGCTTAAACCCACATTTAAAATCACTCCGCTAACTTTTATGTGGTTTAACCTTTTAATGGTATCCGTGCACGTTCCGTTAGCCCAATTGGTAAGCAGGTAGAAGTTAAAGATACCCGGTGTATCAGGTATCATGGATGCTGTGGTAGTACTGTCTGCCCTTAACTTGTAAGATGTGTCGCCTGAGTTTTCAAATATCCAGTTATAGTAATAATCCGGCGTTATAGAAGGAG
Organism: Bacteroidia bacterium; assembly: GCA_035628715.1. Classification (GTDB taxonomy): domain Bacteria; phylum Bacteroidota; class Bacteroidia; order UBA8524; family UBA8524; genus SB11. Next base: position 3,956 of record DASPJH010000474.1, on the reverse strand, counting down.
ATGAAGAAGCCGACAGGGAAACCGGGGTGTTTACACACGGCTGGATATCGCTGATGGTAAAATTGGTAGTGGGTTTGATAACCCGTATATATTTTGCTTTTAATACTGAGGCACTGCACCGGGAGTTATTAACTTCCAGCAGTACATTGTATGCTCCGGTGTCATTAAACCTGTAGGTAAACCTTGGAAGAATGCCTGAATTGTGTTTTTTGAGCACGGTCACCCCATCCTTGCCATATATGGTCCAGGTATAAAAATTAGGCTCCGTATTGGAAAATTGCTTAGAGTCTGAAAAAAATGTTACCGGTCCGTTAATACAGGAGGTTTCAGTAGAGATATTGATTTCTGCAACTCCTGCTGCCCGTTTAATGTCATCCTCCACCCGCTCGTCACTGCACCCGTTACTACCTGTTATAGTCAGCTTTATGGAATAATTTCCAAAGTTTCCGGTAGAAAAGTCCGGAACCTCATCGGCAGATGAAGCTACTTCCGCGCCTGAGGCATCGTATAACCGCCAGTCGTAAGTATAAGTTTCCAGTGGGGAACGAAGGCTAAGGTTATCTATTTTTAACTCGGAATTTTTTTCACAGTCCAGCGAATTTATAACTCTGAAAAGGGCAATAGGCGGACTTACGTATACCATATCATCATATTCCCTCACCGCCTTGCACCCGTTGTATTCCCGGGTTACTTTAAATGATACAAACCCTGTGTCATTAAATTTTACTCTTTGCTGGTGCGGAGTAGAGCCTTGCTGCGATTCTCCCGGCCCAAGGTCCCAGATGAATGTTCCGGGTAGGGAAGGGTTAGAAACAGAGAGTGTTACAATTTCATTGTTACATACTTTTGATTTTGAGGCGGTTATTGTAAAACCCGACGAGTCACCAATTTTAACCAGATCAGGCCGGTTTACCGAATGGGTGCAGCCGTCGGTATTGGTAAGCCTCAACGATACCGGGTAAGTGCCGGCATTATTGTAGGTAATAATGGGTTGCGGCAACGATGAACCAGCCGGGGAGCCACCGTTGAATACCCAGTCGTAAGAATTGATAGTGTGGCCGGCAGTAATATTTTCAGCCGTAAAGGTAATTTTGGCGGGCAGGCATCCTGAAGAGATATCGGTTTTAAAATCAAAATCCAGCTTGTTGTATATTCTTACTGCTGAATCAACCCTGTAATACACAGGAGGGCAGGCAGCCGATTTAAGCACCAGCATTACTTCCTTAAAGCCGGTATTGGCAAATGGGTAAACAATCTGTTGTGAGCTGTCGCTTTGTATAATACCGTCAACAACCCAGTTCCTGGAGGTATACGTGCCTGTACTGACATCGGTTATCGTAACAGGCTGCGGCCCTTCACAAAGAACTTTTTGACTAACGGTAAAATTGGGGGTGGGCGCCGGGCGTATGTGTATATAATTGGGTTTGCTTACTGTGCAAACGGTTACCCCATCACTGAATAATACTTTTAATACAACCGTAAAATTTCCTGGCGAAGTATAAACATTCTGGCTGGTATCTTTTCCGGGCCTCTCGCCAAAGCCAAAATCCCAGGTAACTGTACTGCCCGCCGGTACTCCCTGAGCCGAAAATTTGATGATGGTAGGGTGGCATGCGTCGGTTTTGTCGGCAATAAAATCAATACCCCCGCACTGGGCATTTGAGGTTGCCTGCAGGCATAAGAGGAATATTCCTATAGCTAATAATGGCTTCAGGCGCCTGAAAACCTTCATTTCCTGTGCAAAAATAAAACTGTTCCGATTATTAGCAGGTAAACTTATGCCAGTGGCAGTATTTTTATATCGATCACCCATATCTTCACACACGTTTTTCACTCTCACACAGAAAAATGTATAATATATCCTTATTGTTTATTTTATGACAAATTTTTTTTATATAATTGTGTTCGGAATATTAACTTTAACATATTGAATAGACTTTTACTAACATTCCTGTTTATATCCTACCTTATACCCTCTAAAGGCCAAAATCAGGCCAACATATGGTATTTTGGTTCAAACGCAGGTATAGACTTTAATGGTTCAACATTAACTCCCCTGCTAAACAGCAGTATGTTTTCTGTTGAAGGAACATCTGTTGCTTCCGGCCCCAATGGGTCTGTGTTATTTTACACCAATGGCCAGACCGTGTGGAACCGTAACCACCAGGTAATGACTTTCGGAAACTGGCTTTCAGGCAGTTCAGAAGCTACTCAGTCCTGTATTATTATTCCCAAACCCGGTTCAAAATCAAAATATTACATTTTTACTGTTGAGGATTTAGGCAGCCCGGGCAGTTTTAAATATTCCGAAGTGGACATGACCGGCTCAGGTGGGTTGGGAACGGTGACTTCAAAAAATAATTTTCTGGAAAGCTTTGTTACTGAAAAACTTACAGCAGTACGCCACCGGAATGGAAAAGATTACTGGGTGCTTGTACACGAACGTAACAGCAACCGTTTTATAGCCTACCCGGTTACTGAAAACGGCCCGCAAAGCCCTGTAAACTCATATATAGGCTCTTCTCACGCTTCTCCGACAGGGTACATGAAATTTTCTCCCAATGGCGAGAAAGTGGCCTGTGCTGTAGGCCAGGGCGGAAATTTTGTTGAGGTTTTTAACTTTAATGATTCTTCGGGTTTACTGTCTTCGCAAATGAAGGTTGAGTATCCTTCCATACCCTATGGTGTGGAATTTTCTCCCAACAGTAAACGTTTATATGTATCATCACTAAACAAAATTTACCAGTATACCCTTCCGCCAATAAACAACTCAACTGCACTAACCCTTTCTGAAGGAAGCATTGTATGCGATGGGTCAGCGTGGGCACTGCAAACCGGCCCCGATGGTAAAATTTACGTATGCAAGCAGGGCAATAAACTGGGTGTAATTAACAATCCCAATAACGATGCAGCATTTATAGACTTTAAGGACAACCATGTAAGCCTGGGGGGCAGGTTGGCGCTGCAGGGACTACCTAACTTTATCCAAAACCTGTTTAACCATGAGTTTATTGTGGCTGAAAACGGGTGTGTTAATCAATACCTGCGTTTTTCGCTAAGACTTAACGGCCTGGATTCAGTACGCTGGAACTTTGGAGATGGCCGCCCCGGCAGTATTGTTACCTCTTTTACCCCAGCATACAATTACAGCCATTCCGGCAATTACACTGTTTCAGCTACAGTATACAACAGCGGTTATTCACAAACCTTTACAAAAACGGTTACCGTTTACGGCCTGCCTCAATTTTCTCTGGGCGGCGATACCACTTTATGTAAAGGGTCATCTGTAAACTACAATATAAACCTGCCTGGCGCCGCTTACCTGTGGAATACAGGAAACCGTACAGGTAAACAAGTAATAGTAAGCAAAGGGCTATATTTTCTTGAAGTGATTCAAAACGGCTGTGTTTTTCGTGATAGCGTCACCATTGGTTATGACAACCTGAGAGCTTCGTTTGAAGTGAATAACCCTGCACAATGCATCACTGCCAATAAGTTTGAGTTTACATCCACTTCTGCAGGTTCGGCATCGCATACATGGTCTGTAAATGGTCAGGATGCTGGTTCAGCCAATAAAATCACGCATAGTTTTGCCCAGCATGGCACCCATAAGGTGAGCCTCGTGGCGGTTTCAGCAATAGGATGTTCGGACTCAATAAGCAAAGAAGTTTCAGTAAATAACACCCCCAAGGCTGCCTTTGACATCAAGGTTGAAAATAATTGCGGGGCATCCAATAAAATACTTATTACAGACAGAACCAATTACCCCGGGAGGTATGAGTTTGAGTTTGAAAGTGACGGATATAAAATTAAATCCAGCCCTTATACGTTCCATTATTCTAAACCCGGTACCTATTCCATCAGCCTCTCAGTTAAAACAGAAGATGGCTGCAGGGATATGGTTACTAAAACCATTACCGTTCATCCGTTACCCGAAGCGGCTTTCTCCATTGACC
>DASPJH010000473.1:0-7936 GCA_035628715.1 Bacteroidia bacterium | reverse complement strand
GTGATATTAATTGCCCGCAACCCTGAAAAGCTGGCCGCCGTTAAAGCCGCCCTGCCCACACCCTATAGCCAGCAACATGAAACCATTGTGGCTGATTTTTCAGTACCCAATATTTTAAAGGTGAAGCTGGAAAACTACCTGATGAAAACCCGGCCCGTGCATATACTGGTAAACAATACCGGCGGTCCGCCGGCAGGCAAAGCCATTGAGGCAACCACCGAGCAGTTTCTGGCAGCTTTTCAGTCGCACCTTATATGCAACCAGGTATTGGTGCAGGCCGTGGTGGAAGGCATGAAGAAGGAGCAATACGGACGCATTATAAATATCATTTCCACATCGGTTAAACAGCCCATACCCGGGTTAGGGGTTTCCAATACCATTCGCGGTGCGGTGGGTAACTGGGCCAAAACCCTGGCCGGTGAGCTGGGCCCCTTTGGCATAACCGTAAACAACATATTGCCCGGCGCCACCGAAACCGAACGCCTTAAATCTATTATTGATACTAAATCGGCCAAAACCAACCATGCTGTTGAAGACGTAGAGAAAGAAATGATGGCTGAAATACCCGCGGGCCGCTTTGGCAAACCTGAAGAAATTGGGTATGCCGCTACTTTCCTGGCATCTCCCATGGCCGGTTACATTAATGGCACCAACGTAGTGGTGGACGGTGGCAGAACGGCCTGTTTATAAACGGCATTTACCTTTTCTCTTTCAAGCAGTATTAAGCAGTAAACTTTTATGAAAAAGCTGCTTGTTTTGTTGCTGTCCTTACTGTGCACACCGTTAATAGGCCAGAAGTTTGATTTCAGGTTTACCGACTCTATGCACCTTGCAAATGGTTATCTGCCGATTGAGTTTTCAGTAATTCCTTTTTGCGGCAATCGCTTTTGCAACTTTGAAGGGGTTATTGATAACGATAGCCTGCTGAAACAGATGCAGAAAAAATGCAGAACGGATTTCGATTCAGTGGATTTTGCCACGCATATTTTAATACGCAGTGAATTTGGGGGAGATTGCCACATGCGGCTGCAACACAAGGTGTACTTGGATACGGCATCTAAAACGATGATATGGAAGGCATACAAAATATATGGAGGCTGCAGGGCAGGCGGATGGAGAACGGTTTTGCTTAGAGTGCCCAAACCGCCTAAAGGTTACGCTGTGAAAATTGATGAAGTGCCAGTGGAAATGAATACCTGGACATTAAATAAATTAACAAATCCCTGTTGCTATATAGGATGTTTTTTAGTATTTTTGCCGTCCTTTAAATTTTTACTGCAATGGGCGTAACAAGACTCAAAAGAAAAGACAGGAAAAACAAAGTGGTGTCGGTGTTGAAAAAACAACACAGAAAGCTGCAAACAGGCATCACTAATATCCTTTCTCCAAACAAAGGTGAATCAGGCGTTATTATCGAAGAATAATAACATACTGTATTACAACGATATACAACACACAACCTTGCCTAATCCGTTGCTACGAGGGGATTTGGCTTAGTTGTTGATTTATTACTGTAAGAGCAATACTTTTTTCATTTTACCTAAAAGTAAAATGAACGAGACCGCAGGCCCGCAGAACCTGCGGTTTTTTATTGCCGGTTTAAACTTTCAAAAACGGGTACTTTTTCAATAACTCATCTTTCCTGCGTTGCGTGCTCCCAACAAATTTTTTATGGCTTTCCGTATCGGGGTTAAATGGCCGGTGCTCCAGCGCTTCTTTTAAAGACTTTACCTGCGGGTAAATGCCCCGGCTTTCATCGTCCATACAGGTTTCCAGCAGCTTCTCCCAAACATAATCAATGCCCAGCCGGTTGGGATGCACCAAATCGGCTTCAAAAAAGCGGTAATCCCGCAAATCATCTATTACCAGCTCATAAGCAGGGAAATAGTAAGTTCCCGAACTTTTGCAAAGCGCGTGAACCGACTGCAACAAGATAGCTTTGCTCAGGTTGTTTTCTGCAACTCCGTCTCTTACATACCGGACAGGACTTACGGTAAAAATGACGCTTAAACCCGGATTAACCGATTTAATTTGAGTAAACAGGCCTTGCCATGTTTTAATTATTTCTTCCGGTGAAAGCAGGATCTTATCAAACTCCTTATTGGGATATTTATGGCAGTTATTCACCACCTGCCCGGTTGACCGGAGCCGGTAAGCCCATGCCGAACCAAAAGTAACTATCAGCCATTGCCCGGTTTTTACAAAATCGCTGCCTGTGGAATAATCGGTATTAATTTGCCTTATACAATGCGATTTATCCGTATTTGAGTACCTGCCGTGGTGTTCCCAGCTGCTCCAAAGCTCGTTGTGATAAAATAATTCGGCTTCTGAATACTCTTTATCCGCTAATAAACGGCTGATGGTATTAGCAATGCTTATGGGATTATAAGTAATGCCATTGGGGTTGACCCCAATGTTAAAGGCATACCGCTGCATACGCTCGCCGATGTTCTCAGCAAAACAGGACCCCATTAATAACAGTTTATCCCGGTAGTTAATCCTGTTTTCCGGCGACTGAACAGGAAAAGTAAGCCTGAATTCCATTAATGAACCGCCTCCAGCAATTGTTGTGTATAACCCGATTTTGGAGAAGCAAACAACTGGTCTTTATCCTGTAGTTCCACAATCTCTCCGTGTTGTATCACCAGTATTCGGTTGGCAATAAAACGGGCAACATTTAAATCATGGGTAATAAAAAAATAGGTAAGCCCCAGTTCCCGTTGCAGCTTCTTCAGCAGGTTCAATACCTGTGCCTGCACAGAAACATCAAGGGCCGAAACCGCCTCATCCAGCACCAAAAACTCAGGGTTGGGCGCTAGCGCCCGGGCAATACAAATCCGCTGGCGCTGTCCGCCTGAAAATTCGTGCGGGTACTTATTGTACGCTTCTGTGGTTAGTCCCACCATTTCCAGTAATTCATTCGTCCGCTGGCGGCTGTTAACTTTAGGGTGAAAGTTCTTTACCGCCTCTTCCACCTGGCTGCCAATACTGATACGCGGATTAAGCGATGAATACGGATCCTGGAAAACCAGCTGGAACTTTTGCCGGAATGCTTTTCTACCCGAAAGTTTTGATAAATCAAACCGCTGGTTATTAAATACAATGGTGCCGCCGGTGATATGAGTAGTTTGCAGTATGCTCATACCAAGGGTGGTTTTTCCGCTGCCGCTTTCTCCCACAACTGCCAGTGTTTCTCCCTTATAAATATCCAGTGAAATATCCTTCAGTGTTTTTTTGCCGCCTTTCTTTTTAAATATAGAAAAACCGCTCTCGTTTTTATATTCTACTTCCAGATTTTTAATGGTAATTAAAGGCTCGGGCGAGTTTGTACTCTTTTCAACAGCAGCCGCATTTTTAATTGCTGTTTGTTTTTCCATTAATCCGTCCGGTGTTTCCTCAAAAAAATCCCTGAGCACCGGCAACACTTCAGCATGAGGGTTTGCAGCCGGGCTGCATTGTAACAAAGCGCGGGTATAAATATGCTGCGGATTATTAAATAATAAACCAGAGGCATTATTTTCCACTACATTCCCTTTATACATAACTGCTACCGTATCGGCTATTTTTTTAACCAGCGATAAATCGTGTGAGATAAACAAAATGCCCAATCTGCGTTTTTGCTGCAATTCTTTTAATAAATCAATAATTGCCGCCTGCACGGTTACATCCAGCGCGGTGGTTGGTTCATCGGCAATCAGCAGGGCAGGGTTTTGAGCCAGCGCCATAGCTATCATTACCCGTTGCCTTTGTCCCCCTGATATTTCATGTGGGTATGAATTTAAAATCCGCCCAGGTTCTCTTAATTTTACTTCTTCCAGTAAATCAAAAGCGGTTTTTTTAATTTGCTTTTTTGATAATTTTTTGCCTGCACCAATATTTTCATACAACTGCTTTTTGCAGGTATATACCGGGTTTAGGGCCGTCATAGGCTCCTGAAAAATCATTGCTATTTCTTTTCCCCGTATTTCGCGCCATTCGCCAGGTTTCAACTGCAATAAATCAATTTGTCCTTTTGCGGGAGAATTAAATATAATTTCTCCCGAAAGAGATTTAACCACGGGCATTGGCAGCAGGCCCATAACCGCCAGCGAAGTAAGCGTTTTGCCGCTTCCGCTCTCACCCACTACAGCCGTGCATTTATCAGATTCAACCCCAAGGCTGACGTTTTTTAACACATCGGCAGGACCGGAATCGGTGGCAAGCGTAAGGCTAAGGTTTTTTACCTGCAATAACATACAGCAAACTTACATAAATATTTATGCTGCACTCACCTGCCCGCTAATTCCCGGAAGGCTGAATAAATCCTCCGGATTTTTAACAATAGAAACATGGGAAGGAAGCTGTAAATTATCATTGTTAATTACCAGGCCCCCGATTAGTGCTATAGTTATATAGGGCCACTGTTCAGAAAGCCCATTTATAAATGCCTGCACCTCTTCTTCTGCCATTGCTGAAGTGAGTGCAGTTAGCACCACGTCAGGACTATAAAAATCAAACACCCTGGCCAGCTCGCCGGTGGGAGTATTCTGGCCCAGGTAAATCACCCTGTGGCCTTTGACACGTAGTACATAATTTGCAAAAAGCAGCCCCAGTTCGTGCGATTCTCCTTCGGGCAGAAAAAGCAGGAACTTCTTGCCGTCCTTCCGGGCTTTGCCCATTTGTCCATCAATAGCTACGTATAACTTTTGTTTTACCAGCCCGGTTATAAAATGCTCGTGAGCAGGGTGCACGGCATCCGTCATCCACAATACGCCTACACGGTTAAGAAACGGAAAAACAACGTCCATTACAGCTGACTCCATTCCCAGCTTGTCAACGGCTGAAGAAATAGTATTGCTAAAAGCGGCTTCATCAAGACTGAACATAGCGGAAACCAATGCTTTTATATACGAAGAATCATGAGTGCTTTTTTCCGAAATTACCTGCACCTTTTCATTGATTTTTTCTTTCGAAAGCTTTGCTATTTCTGAAATCTTAACCCCGTTATTATTTAATACCGAAACATTCAGAATATACCGCAGGTCCTCATCATCATAATACCGTATATTGGTGGGTGTGCGCTTTGGTTTTACCAGGTTATAACGCTGTTCCCAAATGCGCAGCGTGTGTGCTTTTATGCCCGTTATTGCCTCTATATCTTTTATCGAAAAAACTGCCATCTATGATAAATTATTTGGGTTTTTGAAACAATTAAACGCTTATTTTGTTTAATTGTTTTTTGAAAAACTTACTCAAAAATAAACTTTAATTTAAAATGGAAGGGGTTTTAATTACAGGTGGCTCAGGAATGGTAGGCACTGCGCTTACCGGGCAACTGCAACAGCTGGGTTATAAAGTGGCACACCTGGGCAGGGAAGCAGGCCGCCACGGGGGGGTAATTACCTATAAATGGGATTACAAAACCGGCTACCTGGATGAAAACGCTTTTGACGGGATGCACTACGTGGTGAACCTGGTAGGGGCCAATGTTGGTGAAGGCCGGTGGACCGAGGCCCGGAAAAAAGTACTGTATGACAGCCGAGTGAAAACAACCCGGCTATTAGCTGATACCGTAAAAAAGCTAAACGTCCCATTAAAAAAAGTGGTATCCACTTCTGCCGTTGGATATTACGGCAATACCATTGTGCTGGTGGACGAGGATACGCCGGCAGGCAATGACTTCCTTTCTAAACTTTGTCTCGATTGGGAAAATGAAGCCAAACGGTTTGAACAAATGAATATACCGCTGGCTATAACCCGGTTTGGAATCGTTTTTTCAGAAACCGGAGGATTTATTGAGCAGGTTTCAAAACCTGTTAAGATGGGAGTGGGGGCTATTTTAGGCACGGGCCAGCAAATGATAAGCTGGATACATATTGATGATTTAACCAGCCTGCTGACAAGAGCCATCACCGACCCCAGCCTTACCGGCATTTATAACTTTGTTTCTCCACAGCCCGCAAGTAACGAGGCTATTACCCGCTCTATAGCCCGGACATTACATAAGCCACTTTGGTTGCCTAAGGTGCCCGCATTTGCCCTGAAACTTTTATTTGGCGACATGAGCTATGAACTGCTGGCCAGCCATAATGCTTCAGCAAAAAAAATTATGGAAGCGGGGTATACTTTTAAGCATCCGGATTTGGACGAAGCCATCGCGGAAGTGTTGAAAAATAAGGCGAGTACCTAAGAAGTTATAAATTAATTTCACAACGGCAGGTTTTATACCTGCCTACACCATCAAACAAACACCAACCCGGTATCATCATTAAAACATCGGCGGCAACGGGGCTCGTAGTGGTCTTTTTCCCCCAACAATACCTGTCCTAAATCCGGGCTTTTGCGGTACGAATGGGTAGCAAGGTCGCCGCATTTGAGGCAGATGGCGTGCACCTTAGTAACATATTCAGACATAGCCATCAGTTGGGGCATAGGGCCAAACGGCTGTGCCCTGAAATCCATATCCAGCCCGGCGGCAATAACACGAATGCCACGTGCGGCCAGTTGCGTGCAAACGTGAGGTAACTCGTTATCAAAAAATTGCGCTTCATCAATGCCGATAACTTCAGCATCACCGGCCATTAAAAGAATATTGAGTGATGAATCCACCGGAGTGGATCGTATCTCGCTGGAGTTGTGCGATACGATATTTTCTTCGTGGTAGCGTATATCGGTAACAGGCTTAAAAATCTCCACCCGCTGGTGGGCATACTGCGCTCGCTTCAGCCTGCGTATCAGTTCCTCGGTTTTACCGCTGAACATACAGCCGCAAATCACTTCTATCCAACCTTTTTTTCTGCCGCGGTTACCGGTGGACTCTATAAACATTATTTATCGAAACCTTTTTCAGTTTTAAAAATTATACACAAGGGGCCGTGCAATACTTATTGTGTTTTAAACCTTAAGCCAATACATGCAAGCCTATATTTGAACTGCAAAATTACTGAAAATGGAGAACAGGACTGAACTGCACGATAAAATACAACAGGTAGCCGCTAAAATAATAGACCTGAACGCAGGTTTTGCGGGCAATGCAAAGCTTAACAGGCTGGATACCGACCTGCTGAAAAAGTATGCGCTTGACTTATATGAGCATATTGTACTATTGGAGAGAAGCAGTTCAAGTACCGTTCATGCCACCTCGATGGAGGATGTGATACCGTCGCTGAAGCCAACAATCCAGCCCCCGGTTTCGGAACCATCTGTGAAGCTGGACCCACCTAATACGCAACCGGCAAAACCGCCTGTGGCAGAAACAACGGCCACGCCACCGGCAGTGGAGCCGCTTCCGGTTATTGAAAAACACCCTGAGCCCAAAATAGAAACACCCCCAGCTGCTGAAAAACAACCGGAACCTAAAGTTGAGCCTCCTGCAGCAGAAACCAAACCCGAACCCAAACCGGTGCCTGCCGCTGAAAAATCCAGGCCAGTTGAGACTTCGAAAGAAACATCGCTGTATGAGCGCCTGCAGCAGCCCGAGCAAAACGACCTTGCCCATAAAATGCAGCAAACTCCTATCGGCGATTTAAAAAAGGCCATCAGCATTAATAAGAAGTTTGAGTTTATTAACCAGCTTTTCAAAGGCGATCACGAAGCATACACCAAAGCTATTCACTATATAAACGGGCTGGGTAATGTTTCAGAAGCCACTACATTTTTTAACCAGTTGAAAACCCAGTTTGAGTGGGATGAGGAAAACAAACTGTATGTGGAACTGGCCGATTTAATAAGGAGGCGGTTTTTGTAGCCTGGCATACTGGCGCGACAGCTTCTGCCCGTCAGGTATCAATAAATTTTGATTATCGTTTCCTCTTTACCTTTAAATAAAAATTTATCCCCCTTCTTTTTGTTTAGCAGCGATTGCGCGATGGGTGCGGCTGGGGAGAGCGCGAACCAGACTTCATTTTCTATTTTTTGCTGACCCACGCTTACAGCAATATAAAAATTGCCGCCACTG
>DASPJH010000472.1:0-5270 GCA_035628715.1 Bacteroidia bacterium | reverse complement strand
GCCGCCGTGGTACACAGGCCCATTTTTTACCGGTTCTTTTATTGGCTCAGTTTCCTTTTTACAGGCCGCTGCCAGCATTACAACCGCAAGGGTGAATATTATGAGGCCATAAGGGTCTTTCATACCGATGTAACGATTTTGGCGGCTGCGGGGTTGGTGTTACCAACCCAGCAGGTATGCAAATATCAGCGGGGCTACTATGGTTGCGTCCGATTCAATTACATACTTGGGTGTGTGAATATCCAGCTTGCCCCAGGTGATTTTTTCATTGGGTACTGCACCGCTGTATGAACCATACGAGGTGGTTGAATCGCTTATCTGGCAGAAATAACTCCAGAAGGGCACATCGTGCCACTCCAGATCCTGGTACATCATCGGCACCACGCAGATAGGGAAATCGCCTGCTATACCGCCGCCAATCTGGAAAAAGCCTACTCCCTTACCGCTGCTGTTGTTGCGGTACCAGTCGCTCAGCCAAACCATGTATTCAATACCGCTTTTCATCGTGCTGGCTTTCAACTCGCCTTTAATGCAGTAGCTGGCAAAAATGTTACCCATCGTGCTGTCCTCCCAGCCGGGCACCACAATAGGAATATTCTTTTCAGCGGCGGCAATCATCCAGCTGTTCTCCACCGGAATTTCATAGTGCTCTTTCATTACACCGCTCAGCAGCAGCTTGTACATATACTCATGCGGAAAATAGCGCTCTCCTTTGTCGTCGGCGTCTTTCCATATTTTGTAAATGTGTTTCTGTATACGGCGGAAAGCCTCCTCCTCAGGTATACAGGTATCGGTAACGCGGTTAAAGCCGTTCTCCAGTAGTTCCCACTCTTCCTTCGGACCTAAATCACGGTAATGAGGCACGCGCTTATAGTGGGTATGTGCCACCAGGTTCATTATATCTTCTTCAAGGTTGGCGCCTGTGCAGCTTATAATGGCAATTTTATCCTGGCGTATCATTTCCGCCAGGGATATACCCAGCTCAGCAGTACTCATAGCGCCGGCAAGGGTCACCATCATTTTGCCCCCTTCCATCAGGTGGGTCTCATAGCCTTTGGCGGCATCCACCAAGGCGGCAGCATTAAAGTGGCGGTAATGGTGGGTTATAAACTGTGATACAGGTCCTTTAGTCATTTTAGTATTTTTTAAAATAGGTGGCAAATATAGTAAAGAGTATATGGTATAAAGTATTTAGGTATAAATGTACTTTATACCATATACCTAGATACCTTATACTAATGCTACCTGTTATTGCTCTTCGGAAACATTACCTTATCCGGTTGCTTCAGTAACTCGCTAATTGCATTTTTTATCAGGCGGGTACGCACACCAGCGGCCTTTTTCGGTTCTACCAGGTAGGTAACCAGCACTTCTACCCATGTATTTGTATTTATTCTTAGCGATACAAACGGGTATTCTTTAATCTCCAAATCATCCACGGGAGTTTGCACCAGGAGGTCTTTAAACCGTTTTATATGGTCGTCCATCTGGTCGCCCAGCTCTTTAATTGCCACTGAGCGCACAGTTGCAGCAACGTATTCCAGGTCGCTTTCGTACGCCACATGAAACGGAATTTCATTCCATATAAAAGGAAATTTATCCCACGAGTAATTATACACGGCTTCTTCCAATACCAGGCTGTTGGGAAACCGTATCAGCCGCCCACTGGAAACATCGTTGCTTAAATAATCGCCGCCAAATTCCCACAACGTGGTATCAAAATAATTAATTTCCACCACGTCCCCTTTAAAATCGCCGATTTGTATGCGATCTCCAACGTGGTAAGGCGAGCGGATGATAATATATACCCAGCCGATAAATGAGGCTATAGGTGTTTGCAATGCAAAACCCAATATTAGCGAAATTAATCCCAATGAAACCGCCGCTGCGTACCAGTTGGTAAATATAAAAGAAACAGCCACCAGCGCTATTATTAATACATTAAGCAACCTTACCAAACGTATTAAATTATAACTGGCCGCCCGGTTTTTAGCCCTTTTTATTATTATCCGCTCTACTACTTTACCTACCGCAAGAATTATCATGGAGAAAAAACCTGCCAGCAACACTTTGCCGGTTATTTCCCGGTAGGAAGCGATAATATCAAATACTTTGAGTTTTAAAAGCGAATAGCAGGTAATAAATGCCAGCGCCAGCAATAAATAAGTACCTACCCACACCTTTTTGCGGGCAAGCGCGTGGCGGGAAACTTCTGCTTCGGCTACCTTCTTTTTTTCAACGTCCATTAAGCAACTTTACATTGATTAAACAACGCAAGCGCAAAACGGTTGGCTAGTACTTCAGGTCGGCTACCTTCATCAGGTATTGACCGTAGCCGCTTTTCATCAGCGGTTCGGCGAGGGCTTTCAGCTGGTCTTTTGTAATAAACCCCATACGGTAGGCTATTTCTTCAGGACAACCAATTTTCAATCCCTGGCGCTCTTCAATTACCTGCACAAACTGGGCTGCCTGCATTAACGATTCAATCGTACCTGTATCCAGCCAGGCAGTGCCCCGGTTCATCACCGCCACGCTTAGTTTGCCCCGTTCCAGGTAAATACGGTTGATATCGGTTATTTCCAGCTCACCACGGGGCGAGGGTTTCAGCGAACGCGCATATTCCACCACTTTGTTGTCGTAGTAATACAATCCTGGTACAGCATAATTGGATTTAGGATTTTGGGGTTTCTCTGCAATGCTGATGGCATTCATATCCTCATCAAACTCCACCACACCGTAGCGCTCAGGGTCGCTTACATGGTAGGCAAACACAATACCTCCATCCGGGTTGTTGCAGGCCTGCAGGGTTTTAGAAAATCCTGAGCCGTAAAAAATATTATCGCCCAATATCAGGGCCACTTTGTCTTTTCCTATAAAATCAGCACCAATGGTAAAGGCTTGTGCAAGTCCTTCGGGCCGGGGTTGCTCGGCATACTCAATGCGGCACCCAAACTGGCCGCCGTCGCCCAATTGTTTTTTAAACAGCGGTAAATCGTGTGGGGTGGAAATAAGCAGTATATCCTTAATACCCGACAGCATTAATGTTGTAAGCGGATAGTAAATCATGGGCTTATCATACACTGGCATCAGTTGCTTGCTGATGGCTATGGTAAGCGGGTGCAGCCTGGTGCCCGACCCTCCGGCCAGTATTATACCTTTCATACTGCAAGTATAATGAGTTTAGGCAGTTGTTGGGAATGATTAAAATCATCTAAGGTTTCGTTGCTTTCCACCCCTACCCCCGCCAGCGGCGGAGATTGCACCGTTTCTTCAATCTTTCAGGAATACATCCGGCACCTGCGGTAGTGCCAGCCATTGCGCTATTTTATTATAGGTTTTAGCCAGTTTTTGAGCAGCCTTGATAGTTTTGTCACCCGCTTTTACAGCTTTGTTTAAGGATGAACCTTCATCATTAATAGCATCCAATATGCGTTTTAGACGGTTAGCAGGTTTTCTTAATTCTGTTTTAGGGTCTTTTTCTAGGTTTATGTTTAATAATTCATCATCTAACGCTTTTAGCTCTTCCTTATCTTCTTGCGGAATATCCTTTAAAGCTTTATTGAGTTCATGAAATTCACTTTGAAGGTGTGGGATTTCTTGATGAATGTTAATGTTTATTGAAGTAGTATTTGTTATAACAGGACTAGATACAGAGCTTGCATTAATCATGATTGGTCGCGGATTTTGCCTTTCAGTTGATAGAAGAGTAAAATAATTATCTCTTTCCTGTCTTAAAGCTCTTACTTCAACTGCTTTGGTTTCAAGGCTACTTTGTAAAAATCTTAGTTGATTTCTTAAATCTACAATGGCTACATCCTTTGCTATTTCATCTTTTTCTATATCAAAGTCCGGTTTTACCTTTTCTACGTTACTTCCTACAAAGTTTAAATACTCATTTAAGAGATCTGAAACAATGGACTCGTCAATTGAATCATTAAAATTAACTTCTAGTCCATCAGTAGTATCTGTAATCTCAATCTTAATATCAAGTCCTTTAAAATTTTTCACATAATCTGAAAAATATAAAAGATATTGTTTAATAGCTGTTTTAATACTTTGAGGTATTTTCCCAAGATTAATTTTACCATTTTTTGCATTAAAAAAATGATACCATTGAAGCAAAGATTTATTAATTAACTGATCGTATGGAAAAACTAAGGGATTTTCTGATATATCTATTATATCAAGATTTGGTAGTTCTAAGATAGAACTTGGGATTTCAGTAAGTATATTTTTGGACAAATTTATTTCTTTAACATTTTTTAAACCAATAATTGAATCAGGGATATGATCTATTTTATTATCTTCTAAATTAAGTTTTTTCAAACTTGTAAGAGTTAATACACTATCGGGGATACTATCTATACTACAGTTTTTAATTGTTAACTCTTCAAGAATATTTAGGTGGCTGATTTCATCAGGAATTGTTTTTATTGTGCAATTTTCAAAATATAGATGTTGCAAAGAGGTAAACTCAAAAATTTCTTTAGGTACAATAAGGTCGATATCATAAAAATAAAAATATTCCATTTCGTAGTTAAATGAATTCCAAAATGAAAACTTTTTTTTAGAATATCTTTTTGCAAAAGAAACAGCCTTTAATACCCGCCTGTTGCGAAAAAATGAAAGAAACCTGTCATTAGCTAATTCAGTAATAGAATCACTTGCCCCTAATCCCGTTATTTCTTGAATTTTGCAAATTAATTTAGCAAACTCTTTTTCCATATGTTACTGCAATTAACAAAAAAATCCCGAACCTTTCAGTCCGGGATTTTTCGAATTCGATATTAAATATTAGAATTTAACTCAAGCAGTCGCAGCAGCTTTGGGAGCGGCTGAGAGGATTTCCTCGTTTACGCCATCAGCATACTGGGTGAAGTTTTTAACAAACAGTTCAGCCAGGTGGTTAGCCTTCTGGTCGTACTCGCTGGTGTTGCTCCAGGTTCCGCGGGGGTTAAGTATTTCCACAGGAACATTGGGGCAGGTTTTAGGCATAGCCAAACCAAAAACGGGGTGGTTTTCAAACTGAACATTGTTCAGCTCGCCACGCAGGGCAGCGGTAATCATAGCGCGGGTGTATGAAAGTTTCATACGTGAGCCTGTACCGTAAGCGCCACCGGTCCAGCCTGTATTTACCAGCCATACATTGGCACCGCTTTCTTTCAATTTCTCGCCCAGCAACACAGCGTATTTACCGGGGTGCAATGGTAAAAATGCTTTACCAAAGCAAGCCGAGAAAGTAGCCTGTGGCTCGGTTACACCGGCTTCGG
>DASPJH010000471.1:0-3557 GCA_035628715.1 Bacteroidia bacterium | reverse complement strand
AGGCAACATGCAAATTGAAAAGGAAACACCAAAAAAGGAAAACAACAAGATACCTAATGGCTTTCCAACTACCAGTCCTACGATTATACCCAGGCTGTTTATTTCACTTAAACTGCTAAACCAATCACCGGCAATTGGTATGCAGGTATTAGCCATTGCAAATAGCGGCAGAATAATAAAGGCAACGGGCTTATGCAAAAAATGCTGTAGAATATAAGAGGGCGATTGCTCATTTCCATTGCCAAAGGGCACAGCAAACGCAAGTAAAACACCAGTGATAGTAGCGTGTATGCCTGAATGAAGCATAAAATACCACATAATAACACCACCCACAAGGTACGGAATAAGATTATGAACCTTTAACCTGTTAAGGACGAGCAAAAGCCCGAATACGGCTAATGAAATAAACAAATTTGTGAAGGACAAGGCTGTTGTATAAGCAATGGCTATTACTATTATTGCTCCCAGGTCATCTATTACTGCCAAGGCTGTTAAAAATATTTTTAGGGAGGCTGGCACACGGTTACCCAGTAATGATAAAATGCCGATGGCAAAAGCAATATCAGTAGCCATAGGAATACCTGCGCCCGATTGGGTTGCGGTACCAACGTTCAATAATAAAAACAATACTGCCGGAACTACCATTCCTCCTAAGGCAGCAACTATAGGCAGTGACGCATTCTTTATATTGGAAAGTTCTCCCTGGTATATCTCTCTTTCCAGCTCCAGCCCGATAAGAAGAAAGAATACGGCCATCAATCCATCATTTATCCAGTGAATAACGCTATGGTTTCCCACTTCATAATGCCACAGGTTTATATATGCTGAATCTAAAGCAGAATTGGCAAGTATTAATGATATAAGGGTAACCAGGACCAGAATGAGGCCTCCAGCTTTTTTACTTTCAAAGAATTCACGGAACAGCCTTGTCAATATCATACTTCAATAATTACAGATGAAGAACTACATCACATAATCACAACAAAAAAGCCTGCAACTTTCATTGCAGGCTTTTTTTATACTGTTTAGAGAGAATTAAACTACCTGGGCAGGCTCTTTCTCTTCCTCTTTTGCTTCTTTACCAATCAAATCGGCTGACAACGGGCTACCGATGCACAGTGATGAGTAGGTACCCAGTATGATACCCACCGTTAAGGCAAAGGCAAATCCGCGGATGGTTTCACCACCGAACAGGAACAGTATCAATACCACGATAACAGTGGTAAGCGAAGTCATAATAGTACGGCTCAGCGTGCTATTCAACGCCATATTGATAACGTGGTGAGTATTGCCCTCGCGTTTGTGGTCGCGCAGGTATTCCCGCACACGGTCAAACACTACCACCGAGTCGTTAATAGAGTAACCGATAATGGTAAGGATGGCCGCTATAAACGCCTGGTCAATCTCCAGTGTGAAGGGCACAACACCGTTCAGCAATGAGAACAGCGACAGTACCAGCAACACGTCATGCACCAGCATTACTACAGTTGCCAAACCAAACTGCCAGCGTTTGAAACGGGCCTGTATGTATATAAACATACCTATCAGCGCTATTACAATAGATATAATAGCATCGTTACGGATATCTTCAGCAACGGTAGGGCCTACTTTGTACGAGGTTTGCACTTCGTATGAACCAACTCCCATAGCTTTAAAGCCTTCGTCAAGCTTGGCAAGCACCTGGTCATCGGCATTGGGGTCGGTACTGTTAATCAGGTAAGTGGTAGTAATTTTAAGCGTCTGCCCGTCAGTTCCGTATACTTTCACTTCAGGTGCCGAACCCAGCGCAGTTGCAAGCTGGTTACGGGTTTCAGTGGCTTCTACTTTTTTGTCAAATTCTATCACATAAGACCATCCGCCTTCAAAGTCCACACCCAGGTCAAAGCCGCGGGTAAACATGGATACAGTACCGGCAAGTATTATGACAGCCGAAATAGTATAGAATATTTTGCGTTTACCTATAAAATCGAAATTAGCGTTACGCAGTATGTTACGTGAGAAGGGGAACCAGAAGGTAACGTTTTTCTCACGCTTCATTATCCACTCAAACACTACACGGGTAAGCAGGAACGCTGTAAACAGTGAGCTTACGATACCAATGATAAGGGTAATGGCAAAACCTGCAATGGGGCCTGAACCGAATATGTACAGTACTATACCTGCCAGCAGGGTGGTAAGGTTACCATCTATAATGGCAGACGATGCGTTTTTGAAACCTACTGAAATAGCGTTGCGCAGGTTACGCCCGGCATCCAGCTCTTCTTTCACACGCTCGTAAATAAGTACGTTGGCATCCACCGCCATACCCAGGGTAAGGATGATACCCGCTATACCCGGCAGCGTAAGTGCTGCACCAAATGAAGCCAGGGTACCGATGATAAAGAATAAGTTAAGCAGCACCGCTAAATCGGCGATAATACCGGCTGTGTTATAAAATGCATACATCAGCACGATTACCGCAAGGAAACCCACCAGTATAGAAATAATACCTGCGTTAATAGCGGCTTGCCCCAGGCTTGGCCCTACAACGGCTTCTTCCACAATAGTGGCGCGGGCCGGAAGGCTACCTGCCTTTAATATGTTGGCTAAGTCTTTTGCTTCTTCCTGGGTAAAGTTACCGGTGATGGATGATACACCGCCGCCAATTTTATTTTGTACGGTAGGAGCTGAATACACCTGCCCGTCCAATACGATGGCTACTGCCTTTTTAGGGTTATTTTTTGAAGCCTCATCAGTAATTTTTTCCCATTTACCTGCACCGGCAAGGTTCATGTACATGGTAATTTCAAAAGTACCTGCCTGGCCTACTGTGGCACGGGCGTCCGATACTACATCGCCTTCCAGTGCCGCGCCGCCTTCCCGTTCAGTTTTTAAAGCGTACAGCTGGTAACCGCCTCCATCTTCAATAGGCTTGCTGGCCCATGCAAATACAAGGTCGGTGGGCAATTCGTCACGTACTTCTGTTGAAGCAAGTATTTTGTTGATTTTAGCAGTATCCTGGCCTAATGCGATACCAATTGCAGCATCCTGGGATAATTGGTATTGCTGGTTTTCATCCTGGTATATGTTAGGGTATAAGCCTGCTTCGAAAAGAAGGTCCCTTGTATTGGCCTGTGCGGCGCTGTCCTGGATGGCAGAGTCGCCTGCGGCAGCCATGGTTGAGTCTACAGTGCCGTTTAATTTAGCTGTATCGTTGGATGCAACAGCGGTTCCGTCTGCCGGTGCAACAGCATTACTGTCGGTAGATAACGTAGCTGAAGCAGTGCCTAAAGCCGTCAGTGAATCATTTTCGTGTTTTGCTTTGAGTGCGCTGTTGATTTTTTCACGGTAAGGGTAAAAATCAAAGTTGCTGTATACGTTCCAGAATTCAAGCTTGGCAGTGTTTTGCAGCAGCCTGCGTACACGATCAGGGTTATCAACACCGGGAAGCTCCACCATTACACGGCCGGAGTTAGCCAGCAGCTGCACGGTAGGCTGGGTAACGCCAAACTGGTCAATACGCGCCTGGATGATCTGGAATACCCTGTCAACCGACTGGCTGGCTTCTTCCTTCAGGA
>DASPJH010000470.1:0-3328 GCA_035628715.1 Bacteroidia bacterium | reverse complement strand
ATATGACCCGTTTTTACCTCCATCAGTATAGCGCAGCCGCTCTCGGCATCGTTGTTTATAAGCGCTTCCATCAAGGCATCTTCGGCAACGTCCTGTACGTTTATATCAATGGTAGTATAGATGTCTTTGCCGTTTTCAGGCTCGATCTCATTATCATAATTAACAGGTATCCATTGCCCGCCCGATACCTTTTGCATCAGCTGCTTACCGCTTACACCGGCCAATACTTCGTCATAGGCCCCTTCCAGGCCCACGGGAGCAACTCCATCCACTTTATACCCAATAGTGCGCTCTGCCAGTATCTGGAAAGGTTTCTGGCGGCGTTCCCGCTCTATCACCATAAAACCGCCTTTATACTTGCCCAGCCTGAACATAGGCCAGGTTTTCATAGCTTTCACCTGGTTGTAGTTTACCTTGCGCTTTATCATAAAATAGCGCTTTTTTTCAGAGCGTGCCTGTTTTAAAATCTGCAGGTACTCGTTTTTGGATTTATCTTTAAAAGTGGTGGAAAGCAACCACGCCAGCGAGTCTACGCTATTGTTCCACACCTCTTTGGTAATTCCGTCGGCTACCATATCCATGCGGATATCGTATACCGGTACGGAGGTGGCTAACAGGCTGCCGTCGTCGGCATATATATTACCCCGGGTGGCTTCAATGGTTTGGTAGGAGGTACTTAGCTCTTCGGCCAGTTGGCGCAGCTCAGGCCCTTCAGATACCTGGATACGGACAGCGCGCACTATTACCAGCACCCCGAAAATACAGGTGAGCAGGAAAGCGAGATATACCCGCCATAGTATGTCGCGCCTTACGTTCATTCTTCCTTTTTGTAGGTTATTTTAAAGGGCGGCGTGCGAAGTTCTTTCAGCTCTGAAGCCGACAACCTTTTTATTATCTGCGACTGCTTGGACTGGTACATCAAATCAGATTTGATGGTGATGTACTCGGCCCGCAGCTCTTTTATCTCATCTTTTATATCGTCTGTTTTGCGCACTATACGCTGGGCGTAATGGGCGTTGTATATATAAAACAGCCCCAGTCCGGCCAAAAAAAGAAACATGGGGAACAGCTTGCGCAGGTTCTCCTTATCCAAAAAGAAGCTGTACTCCGATGCCTGCAGTATTTTGGAAGCCTTTTTAGGCCTTTCCTCCGCTACTTCCGGTTCGGGGGTTACTTCTTCGGGTTTCTTTTTTATTTCGTTATTCATTTTCTCGCTAAAGCGATTTTTTTTATTTCACGCAAAGGCGCTAAGGCCGGTCATGCTCACTTCTATCCAGCCGGATATGCATCCATTGGCACATCCGCACATTTTCTTATTTACACATCTACACTCTCTCCGCTATCCTTAACTTTGCACTTCTTGCGCGGGGATTACGGGCTATTTCCTCCTCACTGGCTGTTATGGCTTTGCTGCCTAGTCCTTTAAAGGGGCGGGTGATATTGCCGTACAGATCCTTATCTTCCCTCCCCTCTATATTTCCGGTCTTAATAAAATTCTTCACCATCCTGTCTTCCAGCGAATGGTACGACATGATCACCAGCCTTCCGCCTTTGCTTATCACGTCTATACTTTGTTTCAGCAAATGTTTTAGTGCTTCCAGCTCTTTATTCACTTCAATCCGCAACGCCTGGAATATTTGCGACAGGTATTTATTCTCTGCATCCCTTGGCAACATGCGTAATACTGCCTGTTTTAGCTGCCCGGTAGTGGCTATCGGCTGTTTGGTGCGCTCACTCACAATGGCTTTCGCCAGTTTATAAGCATTGTCCAGTTCGCCATATTCCTTAAAAAGAGTTGTTAGCTCTCTTTCGGTGTAAGTATTAACAATGTCAGCCGCGGTTTGGGTGGCATTCTGGTCCATCCGCATGTCCAGCGGGGCATCCCATCGATGAGCAAAACCTTTTTCAGGTTCGTCAATCTGGTAGCTTGATATGCCCAAATCTGCCAGCAAGCCGTCTGCCGGGATGGCTTTATGAAACTTCAGGAAATTCTTCAGGTACCTGAAATTGTGGTTTACCAACAGCAGCCTGTCGTCGTCAGCCTTATTATTAATTGCATCCGTATCCTGGTCAAAAGCCACCAAACGTCCCTTCTTACCCAGTTTTTCTAATATCGCCCTGCTATGGCCTCCTCCTCCGTAGGTAACATCCACGTAGGTGCCGTTGGGTTTAATGTTCAGCCCTTCCAGGCACTCAGCCAGCATAACCGGTACGTGGTATTCACTCATCGTCTCCTCCTTCCCCGTCCTTCTTATTCATTACCTCCTCGGCCAGTTCCGAGAAATCATCAGCGCTCATGCTGAACATTTCCTCGTAATTCTTAGCCGACCATATTTCTATCTTATTTTCATAAGCATACAGCACCACATCGCCGGTGCTGAGCTCTGCATACTCCTGTAATTTTTTCGGAACCAGCACCCGGGAGGCGGTATCAATCTGCACTTCGGTTGCCCCGTTGTTAAACAGGCGGATAAACAGCCTGTCTTTTTTATTGAACGAGTTAAGGCCTTTCAGCTTCTCGGTTTCCTTTTGCCAGTCGGTTTTGGTATACATGGTAAGGCATTTGTCAAACCCCCTGTTCACCACCAGCCGGTCTCCAGCCTCTTCAGGAATTTGCTTGCGCAGGCTGGCCGGGAGCATAATTCTCCCCTTTCCATCCATTTTGCATTCGTATTCTCCTATAAATTGAGGCATAGTGCGGGTATAGTAAAGGACTTTCAAAATTAACAAATAAACAGACACTTCTTCCCATATTTCCCCACAAATTGACACCAATTTTTATCCACAAGCGAAAAATCCTTGCCGCTGAAGGGTTATCGGGTGGGGAGGATTGGGGTTCAAGAAATGTTTCAGAAGGTGAATACAAAAGGCGTTAGGCAAACTGGCTTCATCGTTCTGCTATGATTGTTCTGTTAAATATTAAAATTGAGCGGATGTTTCCCTGTTTTAGGTCCACTCGGATGTTCAAGCCAGATCAGCTTGTAAATCGGCACCTGCAAAAAATTGCTGTAAAAATTTAAACCTTAAAAAGGTTAATCAGTCTATAACAAAAACGGGGATGTAAATCTCTGCCGGAGAGAAGCTTTTAAAAAAATTAATGGCAGAAAATCCGGGCAGAGTGGGAGACGAGCTAAAACTTAACCATCAAGTAAACCTGAATTATGTACTTTTGCACAACTTTTGCGAATCCGCATTCTAAAAATCAACCTGATATGTATAAAGTGCTTTTACTTGTAATTGTGATTATTGCATTTTCAGCATGTAAAAGGGAAGAGAGCCCTGAGCCTGTTCAGCCTGTGGTTACACCCGGTAATTTTCCCGGACCCAA
>DASPJH010000469.1:0-4198 GCA_035628715.1 Bacteroidia bacterium | reverse complement strand
GAAAACCGGGAAAACAAACGCATAAAATTTACTGCCTTTGTCCTTAAACAGGGCTTCACCGGCCTTGGCAGGAATATTATAAGCATCGGGCAGCATACTGGTTTTCAAGTTAACGAAAACTGAACGTATTTGATTTTTTCTCCCTTAGCAGTGAAAATTTTTTCGTAGGTAGTTTTAATGGAAAGATATTTATCCAGGAAATCGGCCTTATACAAGTCGTCCGTATGCCTTACAACGGGCAATGAAAACTCTTTAGTAATTTCCAATGTAAACTCGTACAACTGAGTATTATCGGTTTTTAGATGGATGAAACCGCCGGGCTTCAGCATTTTTTTATACAGGTCTAAAAACCTGGGGTGGGTTAAACGCTTGCGTTCCCGGGTTTTTTGTGGCTGAGGGTCGGGAAAGGTGATCCATATCTCGCTCACTTCTTCAGGAGCAAAATACTGGTCCAGCTTTTCTATTTCTGTGCGGAGAAAGGCGGTATTCTTGCGGCCCTCGTCCAATGCCTGTTTAGCGCCAAACCATATACGGTGGCCTTTAATATCCACCCCTATAAAATTCTTTTCGGGGTAGGCTTCTGACAGGTTTACCGTGTACTCGCCTCTGCCGCAGGCCAATTCAAGCACTATCGGGTGGTCGTTTTTAAACACTTTTTCATGCCAGGTACCGGGCATGCCTTCGGGGTACTGGAATACATGAGGGAAAGTGAGCAGCTGCTCCCAGCGCTGGAGTTTCTTTTTGGCCACAGTAATTTTAGAATGTAGGGTTTAGACGGAGGCTATTTCGTCCACTTAAAGGTGCTTATAATAGTCTCCAGCTCGCGAATATATTGCGTTTTATCGTATTCAGGAGAATACACAAAACCTTCTACAGTAAGCAGGCGTGAATTGGCAGTATCCGCTATGGTAACGCTGTAAAAAGGCCCGCCCATAAACAGGCCGCCTCGCATACGCCAAAGCGCGTGCATTTCTACGGCATAGCTGCCCTTAAAATTAATTGCGGTATCAAGAAACGGAAATTCAAGCTCGGTGGCCATATAGCTGCCTTTAAGCTCTCCGGGCACGTAGGTTTTTGCTATAGAATCCCTGCGAACCACTATTTCTTCTGTTAAAAGCTGGTTTTTATTAGTGTAGGGAACGGAGTATATCAGCAGGCTTTGGCCAATATTGGGGGTTTCACGGCGTATCCAGGCAAATTTATTGTTATCCTGGCCCTGCAATACGGCAATTCTGAATTTATCAGGCACGGCCATGCTAAACCCAAAGTTATCGCTGAGAAATTTGGAAATGGTATCCTGTTTTTCGCTTTCCAGCTTCAGGGCAAAATTTTCCCGCTCCATATCCAGTGTGCGCTGAAGCAGGTTATCCCGGTTATTTACCAGGAACTCATATAAAGCCATGTGGCTTTTGGCATAGATAAAAAGTACCTGCTGTGGATAAGCCCACACATTTTTTTTCAGGTACAGGCGCACCGGGGCAGTATCGTTGGCGCTCTTAAGCGAATCAGAGAGTATGTTGTAAGGGTGGGGGAGATAAGCCTTTGTGTTAAAGGCATCACCCTGCACTTTTAATACCCAGATGGTGTGGTAGGATTTGGCAACACTTTTGAAAAGGTCGGGCCGTATATCGTATACATTAAACCAGCTTTCAACATTAAAAAGCTGAGGCTGTGTCTGGCTGAGAACGGTGTCAATGCCTGACTTTACACTGCCCTGGAAAACCATATCATCGCCAACTACGGCTACTTCGCCCAGCCGGCCAATACTGTGCGGGAGCTTTACGGTTCTTTTTGTGTCTGATTGTTTACAAGCCCCTAATAAAAGGGCAGGAAGAAGGAGCAATACTATATTTTTCAGCATACGCGATTATCAACTACCGGGAGTTACCTTCAACTTGGTACCCGGTTTAATAACGGCATTTTTGGGTAACTGGTTGTAAGTCCGCAGCTTTTCTATGGTAATACCATATTTTTTGCTGATGCTGTAAAGTGTATCTCCCGCTACTACTTTATGGTAGCGAATATAAGGCTGTTCGGTTTTCTTTTTAACCTGTACGGTAGTTTGGGCATTAGCACTGTCAGCAGAGGCGGTGGCCACACCCTGGTTAACATCCGCTGAATCCTTGGCCATTAGCTCTTTGTTTTCTTCGGCAGGCTCGGTGGTTTTGGGCTTGGTTTTTTGCTTAACAGGGGTATACACTACCAGCTTTTTCCCCGGCCTTGCATAGTTACCTTTTATAATATTCCACGCTTTAAGGTCGGACACTTTTACGCCGTATTTTTTGGCTATGGATTTAAGGCTTTCACCGCGCCTTACTTTGTGAACCACCCGTTTGCTAACGGTTTCGATATCTTCCATATCCAAATCTTCCACTGAGCAGGCAAAAATGCTGTCCTTCATCTCGCAGAACATCATTGCGTACTTATAAGGAAGGGTGATATGGTGGGTATTATCTGTTGAAGCAGGAATCAGTTTTTTGCGGTACTCAGGATTCAGGTACTCAAGGTCTTCCATTGAGATGCCTAAGGTTTTGCTGATTTGTGCAAAGTGTACTTTCTGGTTCACTTCAACATTTTCAACTATCGAGTGCACATCAAATTGCGCAGGCTGTAAGCCAAGCTCCTGGTAATGGTTCATTACATAAGCTACAGCTATAAAAGCAGGCACATATCCGCGGGTTTCACGGGGAAGGTATTTCATTACTTCCCAGAAACTGCGCTTACCGCCACTCCTGCGGATGGCTTTATTAACGTTACCGGGACCGCAGTTGTAAGAGGCAATTACCAGCAGCCAGTCGCCGTATAGCTCGTAGCTGTTCTTGAAATACTGGCAGGCAGCCAGGGTAGCCTTCATGGGGTCGCGACGCTCATCCACCAGGTTGTTTACTTTAAGTCCGTAAGCAACACCGGTACTGTGAATAAACTGCCAAAGACCGCATGCTCCGGCCCACGAGGTAGCCTGTGGGTTAAGTGCCGATTCTACTACTGCAAGGTATTTGAATTCCTGGGGCAATCCCTGCTGGTCAAGCACCTGCTCGAACATGGGGAAATAGAATTCAGAAAGGGTAAGAATCCTTTCAGTTAATTGTTTCTTTTTAACCGCATAAAGATTTACAAACCCTTCTACGTGTTTATTGTAATCCAGCGGAATGCCGGATTCAAGCATATTAAGTTTCTTTTGGATTTCAGCCGCGTTGAATTTTACTGTTGCTGTATTCGCCTCGTCTTCTTCCGGATTAAAGCATTGCCCTGCCTTGCTCTTGGTACAGTTCTGGTTCAGCAGAACAGTTAAACTGTCAAGCGCCGCAAGCATGTCTTTTGGATACTCTTCCTCCGACTGCTGAGTTGATTGTCCCACTAAGGTAACGGGCGCTATCAACATCATCCCCACCACATAAACAATAAATTTCTTCAACATTGGCATTAAACTTTAAAATTCCCTTAAACCGACAAATAACAAATATAGGCGTTTGCGCTATATTATCAACTTATTCTGTTTAATTTTTTATAACTTTTTACACAAAATTTAAACTATTTCGGAATATCCGTTTCCCACTCTTCCAACTCCTCCTCTTTTTTTCCTTCTCCGCCGCTTTTACCGGTTGTTCCGTCCTTTTTCTTTATATTAAACTCGTCCCGCAGTACATCCACCAACGAATTTTTTTCCAGTTTAATATCTTCTTTTATCTTTTTCAGCGAATTTTTACTGTCCCACCTGATTTCCAGGTTGTCAGCGTATCCCTTCATCAGTATAAAAAGGTTCATCCCGTCCTTGTCTTCCTCATAGCTGGCTGTGGCAGCCTTTTTACTGCTAAACTTTTTTGCCAGTACATCCTTCAGCCGCACCCTGAACCGGTATTCCATGTAGTTGTTAAAGGTGTGATACCCTTCAGCTACCAGGTTTACCGCGCTGTTCTTTATCTCCATGCGGGGAATATTTATCCGTCCCTCTTTAATCTCAATGTCGTTTTCCAGCCGGTCAAAACTTATATCCCTCAACTCGTCCACCTTCATAAATACTGAAAGTTTTTCCATCGGCTTGTAATCGTACAACCTGCCACCGCTGATGCTGATATGCGACTTCACAAACAGTTTCGCGGTATCCAGCACCAGGTATTTATCCGCTGGCGCCGCCAATTGTAAACGGGCATCTAAAATTCCTTCCAGGTTGTCCTCAGTAAGCGCATCCTGGCCAAAG
>DASPJH010000468.1:0-2496 GCA_035628715.1 Bacteroidia bacterium | reverse complement strand
AAACTGTAAACTTTAAACTAAAAAAACAGGGTGCTGCTCTCAGAACCTATGTATCACCTCCAAATTATAGCCTTTCAGCTTTTCTTTGGCGGTTTCAAAGTTTTGGGTGAAACCCAGGATAAAGCCGCCGCCGCCTGAGCCGCATAGCTTCAGGTAATAGGCGTTGCTTTCAATGCCATCTTTCCACAGCTTATGAAAAACAGGAGGTATCATGGGCTGGAAATGCCTTAACAGCAGCTTAGACAGGTGTTTAAGACTGCCAAACAGTGGCTTATAGTGGCCTTTCAAAAAGGCCTGTATGCATTCGTCGTTGTATCTTTTCAGTTGCTTCCGCACCATACTACGGAAACCGTCCTGCTTGCACTGCTCCAAAAACCAGTTTACCAGCGGCTGGGTTTCGCCTGTTTCGCCGGTATCCAGCAAAAATATGGCGCCCTGCCCCTGCGCTTCGTTGCCGGGCAGGCCCACGGTATCCAAATCGGTTTTTGATTTAATCAGGATGGGAATATTCAGGTAACAGATCAGAGGGTCTAGTCCGGAGCTTTTGCCATGAAAGTATGACTCCATCTGGCTGAAAATGCTTTTGAGGGCCAGCATGTCTTTACGGTCGCTATTGTCTTTTGCAACTACCTTGCTTACCGCATAGCGCTCGTAAACAGCGGCTACCAAAGCTCCTGAGCTGCCGACACCGTATCCTTGCGGAATGCTGGAATCAAAGTATAAACCTTTGTTTATATCGTCTTCCAGGGCGTCAAGGTCAAGGTCGGCAATCAAGGCTTTTGATTTATGGAGACCCTTTAAGTACGCATGGAATTCCCTTAAATCGTTATTGGATTTAGCTGCCAGTTCAGGGTTCTCAGAACCATCAAACGACATTTTACCACGGTAAAAATTGTAAGGAATGGAAAGCCCCATAGAATCTTCTATGATGCCATACTCGCCAAACAAAAGAATTTTGGCGTAAAAAAGGGATTCTTTAATCATTTAGCCTAAAAAAACAGGGCCGGTCCCAACTGTGTCGCAAATATACTTCTTATTTTCACAAAAGCCAGCCAGCTCGGCAGCTATAAACTGCTCAATCTCAACCTTATGTGCTGCGGGGTATAATACGTGTACGTTTGCGCCCGCATCCAGGGTAAAATGCACAGGAGTTTTAGTTTCGCGGCGGTACTGCCATATCTTGTCAATAGAGGCAAGGGTATTGGGCTTCATCAGCACGTAGGGCGGCTCTGAGCACATCATCAATGCATGCAGCATCATCGCTTCTTTCTCCACTATTTTACCAAACTCCTCTACATCACCTGCCCTGATTATAGAGACAAGTTTGGAAAGGTTATGGCGTGCTTCCTCAAACCGCTGGCGGGCAAAGGGATGGCGGTGCATCAGCTCGTGACCGGCACTGCTGGAAAGGCTTTTAGCGCCCTCGTGAATCAGCAGAATAGTATCGCAATAGGTGTTAAATACCGGGTGCGGCTCAAAAGGGTAGGGGATGGCGTACATATCGTGGCTTTCCGGTATTTCGGTGTGCCGGCCCCATTCCACCATTCCACCGTAAATGCTTCGGCAGGCGCTGCCCGATGCAATCCTTGAAAAATAAGATGCCCGGCGGTAAAACTCGTCGCCTTTTTCGTATCCCTCGGTATCGGCTTCCAGCGTAATCAGGCACAATACCAGTGCGCTCATACCCGATGCGGATGACGCAATACCGCTGGAATGCGGGAACGAGTTATGCGTTTTCAGCTTAAAGTTATACTCGGTAATTATGGGTAAATCATTGATTACCTTATTAAAAAAGGTCAATATTTTTTCTTTGAAGGATGCGCTGGGCACTCCATCCAGTTCCACCTCAATATTCAGCCCTCCGGGTTTGTCTTTTTTAGTAAATTCAAGCGTGCTCTGGGTGAAACATTCGCTCAGGCTAAAGCTCAGCGAAGGGTTGGCAGGCATTTGGTTGCCGTGTTTGCCCCAGTATTTTACCAATGCAATGTTCGATGGGCTAATCCAGGTGTAGTTGCCCTCTAAAATATTTTTGCCGCTTATGGTCTGTATTTGCTGCATATCAGCTCCTTATCATTTCGTTATAGGTTACAATAGTAGTATACCCTTTTGCTTCAAAGTAATTCTTTATATCCACAAAAGGTAAATGGCTTACTGCCATTACAAAGTCGCCGCCCCACGCCCCCAAAGATTTTATACTCCCATCAAAATCCGAAAAATATAAATCCTTTACTTTGGGCAGTTGCAGTTCCTCTGAAATGATAGTCTCGTGCCGCTCGGCAAGGTTGCAAAACTCTTTCCAATCTTTACATTCCAGCGACATTTTTGTAATCCCGTTTATATTGTCAATACAATCAATGTTTAGACGACGGTTTTGCTCAAAACGATGTATGCCCTTCCGGCTATTTTGTTTTTTCCCCAAGTGGACAAAGTGTATGTTTTGATGGAATGGCGGTCTGAAATCAACTTCCCTCCACACCGGTTTTTTATCCTGTAATT
>DASPJH010000467.1:0-2622 GCA_035628715.1 Bacteroidia bacterium | reverse complement strand
TAGCGAATAGGAAATAAGCGTTGTGCCGCTGGGACGAATGGTTTTGAGCTTGTTCTTTATTTCCTGGGCATTATTTTTACTGAAGCGGACTTCCAAACGGGTATCCTTACAGTTTTGCTGCGCCTTTGGGCTGGTATGCCCATATACCCTCAGAGCTACCTCCACATGATCAAACTGGTTCAGGCTGTCCACCATTTTGCTCAGCAGGTTTTTAGCCACAGTAATACGGTTGTCTTTCTCCATTTTGGCCCACATACTGCCTGATGCATCCAGCAGGAACAGTATTCTTGTTTTAGCCTGGCCAAATGAAGAGAGAACAGTAAGGCACAACAAGGTAGTAAATAGGTATCTCAGGGTTTTCGTCATCCGCGTATCTGTCTGTTTCTTATATATCTAATGAAAATTGTGCCGTTTTAGTATTTTAACCTAACCCCTAAAGGACTTTTGCCAGGTTGCTATCTTTTATACCTTAGCGAACACCCGTTTAAGGTTGTGTGCCCAATAGCGCCTTCAAGGATTCGGGTCAATAATCCCCCATCTCCGATACTGCCAATTGCTCCATAGCTTTCGCCAGCTGCTCATCATTAGGCGCTATACCGTGCCATTTGTGGCTGCCCATCATATAGTCCACACCGGCGCCCATTTCGGTTTTCATTATTATCATAATGGGCTTGCCTTTGTGCGCCATAGCTTTGGCTTTGTCCAGCGTGGCTGTAAGGTCTTCCATATCGTTACCATCGCATTCCAGTGTCAGCCAGTCAAAGGCATCAAACTTTTCTTTAATGCTGTGGAAACCCATAATATCTTTTGTTGGGCCGTCTATCTGCTGTCCGTTAAAATCAACGGTAGCAATCAGGTTGTCTACTTTATTATGGGCAGCGTACATTACCGCTTCCCATATTTGGCCTTCCTGTATCTCGCCATCTCCGCACAGCGCATACACCAGGTTATTCTCTTTGTCCAGCTTTTTGCCCTGGGCAATACCTACTGCCACCGATAACCCCTGTCCAAGTGACCCGGTAGCCACACGCACACCCGGTAATCCCTCGTGGGTGGTAGGGTGCCCCTGCAAACGGGAGTTAATCTGGCGGAAGGTAGCCAGCTCGCTTACGTCAAAATAGCCGCTGCGGGCCAGCGCCGAATAAAACACCGGCGAAAGGTGCCCGTTGGACAATACAAACACATCCTGGTCCTTTCCCGTAATATCAAAAGGTTTGGGGGTATGTTTCATTATATCAAAGTACAGGGCTGTGAAATAATCAGCGCAGCCAAGCGAACCACCGGGGTGACCTGATTTGGCTGAATGCACCTGCCGAACTATGTCTCGGCGAACCTGGGCAGCTATACTTTTAAGTTTGTTTATATCTCGCATGGCAGGATTTTTGGCTGCAAAAATGGGTTTTTAAAGTTTTTTATAAAAATTGCGGACTCATTTTAGGATAAAAACCTAACGATTATGCACACCGAAGAATTGTACCTTACGCCTGAAGAGGCTTTTTTTGCTGATAAAGTTCTAAAAAAACTGGCCGAAAAGCTGCGTTTGGATGTTGATAAGATTTCTGACTGGAAGATACGAAAGAAATCAATTGACGCCCGAAAACCGGCAATTATAGTCCGCCTGGTGGTGGAGTATACATTGAAAGAGGAAACGGGTACTGCCCCGGCTGTCCCCCTGTTTGAAAACCCCATACAGTATAAAGATGTAAGCAAAGCCGCCCGCGAAGTGATCATCATCGGCTGCGGACCAGCAGGTACTTTTGCCGCTTTGCGGTTGATAGAAGCGGGTGTCCGACCAATAATACTGGAACGGGGCAAGGATGTGCGCGACCGCCGAAGGGATTTGGCGGCCATTAACAAAGAGCGTATTGTTAATCCCGACAGCAATTACTGTTTTGGTGAAGGCGGAGCTGGTACTTACAGCGATGGTAAGCTATACACCCGAAGCAACAAAAGGGGTAACGTGGCTAAGATTTTACAGGTGTTTGTAGAGCACGGCGCTGCTGAAAACATTGCCTATGAGGCTCACCCCCATATCGGAACTAACAAGCTGCCCGGTATTGTTACCGCCATGCGGGAAACCATCGAGAAATTTGGCGGTAAAGTGTTGTTTAACAAACGGGTTACAGATTTTATACTGGACAAAAACGGACTGCAAAAAGTAAAAACCGCTGATAGCGATGAGTTTGGAGCCCGGCAGGTAATACTGGCCACTGGCCACAGCGCCCGCGATATTTTTGAACTACTCCATTCTAAAGGAATAAATATAGAGGCCAAGCCTTTTGCTTTAGGAGTGCGTATAGAGCACCCCCAGGAGCTTATTGACCAGATACAGTACCACTGCGAGGTGCGCAGCGAGTTTTTGCCGCCATCCAGCTATAGCTTGGTGGAGCAGGTGAATGGGCGCGGACTGTTTAGTTTTTGTATGTGCCCTGGCGGTATTATAGCCCCGGCATCCACATCACCGGGCGAAGTGGTGGTGAATGGATGGAGTCCCAGTAAGCGGGGCGGCAAATTTGCCAACAGCGGCATGGTGGTAAGTATTGAAGAAAAGGACTGGCAGCATTTGGCCAAACACGGCCCGCTGGCTGCTATGCACTACCAGGCCGAAATAGAGCAAAAAGC
>DASPJH010000466.1:0-4786 GCA_035628715.1 Bacteroidia bacterium | reverse complement strand
TCGCAATGACGGGGAAACGCTAGTCACTAGAACATCAAGGATTACAGTGGTCGTCATTGCGAACGGGCTACCTGATAAATGAGCGGCTTTAATAACGGGTAGTGAAGCAATCTGTTGACACCCTATTAACGGGATTGCTTCGCTGACCATATTGTTCATTCACCGATAGCCAGCTCTTACCGCTCGCAATGACGGGGAAACGCTTGTCACTAGAACCCCAACGGCTCCAACCCACTCCCGCCCTGTCATTCCCGTAGGAATCTTCTTTCAGCGTGGGTAAATTTTACCAGTTGCTAACCCCTAAATCCCCTAAAGGGGACTTTCGCCAGGTAGCTACCTCAACGTTTCATCGGTGTTGATTATTGGTAGTCTGCCTGGTTGGCCCCTTTAGGTGTCGGGGGTAATTCAAAAGTTGATGTCACTAGAACACCAACGGTTTCACCTCGCTCCCCGCCCTGTCATTCCGCAGGAATCTTCTTCCGGCGTGGGTAAATTGCACCAGTTGTCCACGTTGGGAGGAGATCCTTACAGGATGACAACGGGGGCAGTAACTTTTAAAAGTTGATGTCACTAGAACACCAACGGTTTCAGCTCGCTCCCCACCCTGTCATTCCGTAGGAATCTTCTTGCAGCGTGGGTAAATTTCTACCAGTTGCTAACCCCTAAATCCCCTAAAGGGGACTTTCGCCAGGTAGCTACCTCAACGTTTCATCGGCGTTGGTTATTGGTAGTCTGCCTGGTTGGCCCCTTTAGGGGTCGGGGGTAATTCAAAAGTTGATGTCACTAGAACACCAACGGTTACAGTGGTCGTCATTGCGAACGGGCTACCTGGTAAATGAGCGGCTTTAGTAACGGGTAGTGAAGCAATCTGTTAACACCCTATTAACGGGATTGCTTCGCTGACCATATTGTTCATTCACCGATAGCCAGCTCTTACCGCTCGCAATGACGGGGAAACGCTTGTCACCAGAACACCAAGGGTTACAGCCCGCTCCCCACCCTGTCATTCCGTAGGAATTTTCCCCCGACCTGGGTAAATTCTACCAGTTGCCCAGGCCGGGAGGAGTTCCTTACAGGATGACAAGCTGGGCAGTAACTTTTAAAAGTTGATGTCACTAGAACACCAAGGGCTACAGCCCGCTCCCCACCGTGTCATTCCGCAGGAATCTTCTTGCAGCGTGGGTAAATTCTACCAGTTGCCCACGCCGGGAGGAGTTCCTTACAGGATGACTACCTGGGCACCGACATTACCCGCAATTCTTTGTCGCACTTCGAGTTTCCTTCGGCCTCATTGTGACAAAGAATTGCTGACCTGTGTTACCCTGTTACCCTGTTACGACTGTTACGCTGTTACGACCAGAAAACTGGACAAAAAGTGTACACTCATAGTTTTGCACCATCGTTTATTTCTTCCCTATATAGTAATAGGAAAACACCATTTTTGTGCAACAAAATTTTAACTTTCGCTTTAAACTGTCCATGAAACCAGTTACATACACAACCGTATTCAGTTTTATACTGCTATGCCTTTTAAGTTGCAGGGAAAGCCCGAAAGAAGACAATATATTTATAACTGCCAATAACCTTTATAGCCAGCAAGAATATGAACAATGTATAGCGCTCATAAGTGAACACGAAAGCCAAAAAACAAAAAACACCCCTGAACAGCAGTTTTATTTAAGTAATCTTAAAATGAACAGTTTGTTCAATTTGGGGTATTATAATCGTTGTAATAAATATTTGGATACAATGCTTATTAAATATCCTGAAAAGGGAGCTATATATAGCAGAAAAGCTGCGTGTTACAATAGACTTAAAGAGTATGATTCAGCCATAAATAATTATTCTATAGCTCTAAATTTTGAAAAATATAACACAACGTATTTAAATAATAGAGGGCTGGTTTTTATAAGAAAAGGTAAACTTGCTGACGCAATGAAAGACTTTGATTCTGCTATTTTGTTAGACTCTTCCATGCATTCTGCATATAATGGAAAAGGAATTGTGTGTGAAAAGAAAGTGCAGTATGATAGTGCTCTTATATATTACTCAAAAGCAATAAGTTTACAAAAACATTATGTTTATTTATGCAATAGGGGTATTTTATATTTACGTATGAAGTTGCCTGCTGAAGGGATTGGGAACCTTACAGAATCGATAGCTTTAAATGAAAAATATACGCTCGCAATAACAAATAAAGGTTACGGGTTTGAAATGTTAAATAATTATGACTCCGCATGCGTTTACTGGAAAAAAGCTATTGATATGGGTAATAATGAAGCACTAAATCGTTATAAAACTCATTGCAATAAATAATTTCATTATTGTTACAAAGGTAGTGTTTAGAGTTGCTTAAACTTTCTCCACATTTGCATAATAACCTTGACATATTATAGATTCTAAAAGAAGTTGGGTTTAACGAATTTAGAATTTAATCCATACTCTGCGTACCGGATTGCAAATCCTGCACGGCGGCATGTTTGACAAACTTCTGAAGTTTGTCAAACCTTAGCCTGCGCACATCAATTCGACATAATAGTAAACTCCGTTCTCCGGTTTTGGCGGCGGCCTTCGTCGGTTTTGTTGTCGGCAATAGGCTGGCTGTCGCCATAGCCTTTGTAGCTTAGGCGCGCAGCATCAATACCGTTTTTCACCAAATAATCGTATACCGATTTTGCACGGTTTTGAGAAAGGGTTATATTTTTTTGTTTATTACCGGTATTATCCGTGTGCCCGCCAATTTCTATCTTCATTTTGGGGTTGGCTTTCAACAGGGCTACCAGCTTGTTCAGCTCGGCTTTCGATTCTTCTTTTAAATCAAATTTGTCGGTATCAAAAAATACGTTTTTAAGAATAACCTTGCCGTTTAACCCTATTTTTTTCAGCGGAACGGACATCACAGAAGGCTGATCGGACGGGAACTCCTTCAGCCCGAAATTCTCCGAATAAAATAAATATCCTTCTTTATTTACGTTCAGCATGTAATCGTTGTTGGGCTGCAAAACCATTAAAAACTCACCGGTTTTTTTGTTGCTGCGCGATGATATAACCGTTTTGCCGGTGCTTAATTCCACCAGTTCCACGTTTGCTTCCAGTTTCTCTTTCGTGTCGGCATCGTACACATCCCCCTTTGCGTAGGTAGATGATTCAGGCCTTGCGCCGGGATATAACTCAAAGGTATAAATATCCCATCCGCCATAACCGCCGGGCATATCGCTGGTTATATACGCCCATTTGCCTGAGCGGTCTACCATCAGTCCCAGCTCATCCGCCGGGGTGTTAATGGGGTAGCCAATATTTACCGGCTTTTGCCATTTACCTTCGGCATCTTTTTTAGCATAAAAAATATCGCCTTCGCCCATACCGGGGTGGCCGGTAGACGAAAAATACAAAGTTTTATTATCGGTATGGATAAACGGGCTTTGCTCTTCGCCTTCGGTATTTATTTCAGGGCCCAGGTTCACCGGCTCGGTAAAGCGGTTGTTTTCAAAAGTGGTCACCCATATATCGTGGCCGCCATAACCGCCGGGACGGTTGCTGCAGAAATAAATATTCACCCCATCGTATGACAGCGACGGTTGCGACTCCCATGAAATACTGTTCACCGGGTTTTGCATATTAATTGGGTTGCCCCACCGGTCGCCATCCAGCCTTGTAAAATATATATCGCAGCTTCCTTTGGTGTCGGCCCTTCCGCAGGCGGTAAAGAAAATATACTGCCCATCGGTGGATACAGATACCGTTCCTTCATTATCCCTTGAGTTTACCGGCGCACCCAGGTTCCTCGCTTTTTGCCATACGGTGTCAACCAAAACACTTTCGTAAAAATCCTCATTGGGACCTGGTAACATGCGGGTAAAAAACAGTTTTTGCTGGTCGGCCGTCAAACCGGGATGGTATTCGTGGGCAGCGGTGTTTACATTAGGACCCAGATTTTTGGGCGAGAAAGGCACGGGGTTGGCCAGGCTGTACGAGGCAAAATCGCAAATAGCCAAAAGGTGTTCCACGTCCTTTTTCATTTTTTCCCAGTAGGGGTAGGTTTTAAATTTTTCCAGGGTTTGTTTGGCCTCGGCATATTTTTGGGCTTTTACATAGGCATTGGCCTTGTTATAATACGCCTTCACATAATCCGGTTTAATGCTTAATATTTTGTCAAATGTTTTAACCGCCTCGTCATATTGCTGCAAAAAGATAAGAATATCGCCCTTCAGCATATAGGCGTTAATAAACTCGTCGTCCTTTTTTATGGCCTCGTTCACCTTATCCAGCGCCAGCATGTATTCACCGGCCTTGTTAAGGTTAATAGCCTGGTCCATCAGCTGCTGCGCTTTCTTATTCTTTGTGCCCGCCTCCGGCAACGGTTGCGAGCTGGCGCACGAGTAAACAAACAACGTAAGAAACAACAGGCTTATATTCTTTAGGTAGTTCATCACAGTTAACAATAACGAAGAAAGTGCCAAAATAAGTAGAATTAGTTTTAAGTGTAATGTTTTAAGTTTTAAGTTGTGCAGATGCTTAACTTAAAACATAAAACTCTTAAAACATAAAACTAAGGTATCTCCATATACTTATGCGTCTGCAATGAAATCCGCCACTGGGGGTGGGCTTTTACGTAATCGATAATCAGCGGCAGCATCTGGGCGCTTTTGTCCCATTCGGGCTGGAGGTATAACTGGCAATGGGGACTTACCAGCTTTTCAAATTGTTCGGCCCAGGTAAAATCGTGTTTATTAAAAACAATTATTTTTAATTCATGGGCGAGGGGGTAAATATCCTTTACCGGCTC
>DASPJH010000465.1:0-4747 GCA_035628715.1 Bacteroidia bacterium | reverse complement strand
TTCCTATTACTATATATCCAAAGTTCTTTGACATTTGCCTGTCCACTTTCTAGCCGTAACAGCGTAACACTCGTAACAAAGTAACCGGGGTAACAGCAAATTGTCTGAACCATGATTTTTAGGATTTAGAGATGGAAGGATTAAAAGCAGTTTGTAAAACTGAAGTTGACGGCTAAGAGCTAAAAGCCTTGCGACCAAATCCCAGCAAACTGTTGCAGCAGTAGTAACAAGCAACTTTAAAAACTACTGCCCGGCTTGTCATCCCGCAGGGAACTCCTTGCAACGTGGGTAAATGGTACCGGTTGCCCACTCCGGGAAGAAGATTCTTACAGAATGACAGGGTGGGGAGAGAGTGGAGAAGATGCGGCCAAACCACAGCAAACCTTTGAAGCACTAGTAACAAGCTGTTTGAAATTTGAGGAACGGTATACAAAAACTGATAGCTGAAAGCTAAACACTGTTAATGCTTCGGCACCGTCTTCTTCCGCATGCGCATATTCAGCATTTCAACGATGAGGGAGAATACAATGGCTGCGTATATGTAGCCCTTGGGCACGTGGTGGTGAAAGGCATCCACTATCAGCATAAAACCTATCATTATCAGGAATGACAGCGCTAGTATCTGCAACGATGGGTGTTTGTTGATAAAGTTGCTGATTTTACCACTGAACAGCATCATAATGATGATGGAAATAACCACGGCAATTATCATTAGCAGTACTTCCTGGGTCATACCGATGGCAGTAAGGATAGAGTCGAAAGAGAACACTATATCCAGCATTACAATCTGAAAAATAATGTTTGAAAACTTAATGCTTTTGGTTTTCACCTGGTGTTCATGCTCCTTGCCCTCCACCTTGCCGTAAATCTCGCTGGTGCTTTTGGCCAGCAGGAAAATACCCCCGGCAAATAAGATGAGGTCGCGGCCGCTAAAGCCAAACGGCTCAGTAACAGAGCCCAGGAACTCAAACGACGGGATGGTGAACAATGGCTTGTTAAACTGCATGATGTAGGATATACCCAGCAGCATGGCTACCCTGAAAATCAGGGCCAGCGCCAGCCCCACCGTACGGGCGCGGGGTTGCTGCTCAGCCGGCAGCTTGTTGGTTACAATGGAAATGAAGATAATATTGTCTATACCCAGTACCACCTCAAGAAAGGTAAGGGTAAGCAGGGCCATAATGCCTTCGCCGGTAAGCAGGTGTTCCATTCAGGTTTTAGAAAGCTGCAAAAATATAAGTGTTGCCGCTATTTAACTGAAAAATTATTTTGAAGCAAAGTAGTTACTTGGCTTTTGGTTTAAAACCAATTATGGGTCCAATGGTTTTGCGAAGCAGTATTTCAGAGTGCCCCTTTACGGCATAGTCCTTAAGTTCACCGATTACCTCATAACCGAGACTTTGGTACAGCTTTACCGCCCGCGGGTTAAACGACGAGGCCATGATGAACACATTGGGAAACTGCGCAAAAATTATGTTTTCCAGTTCCTTAATAACCTGGCTGCCGTATCCCCTGCCCTGCCATTGCTGGCCAATAACCAGCGTGTTAATGTACCCCACAAAAGCCCCCTGCAGAGTAATACGGGTATAGCCCACTGTTTCGCCATCCACCACCACGGCATAGTTAATACTGATGGGGTTCGCCAGCAGCTTAACCGTTTCCTCCTGCGTCCGCCGGATGGTAATCCAGGGCTCTGTAGAAAGCATCATGGTGGCGAAGGATTCGAGTTGTTCGGGCGTGGTGACACGCTGGAGGGTGAGTGACATAATTGCTTCTATTATCTAGTAAACAAATATATTAGCCAGGTGAAAAGAAACTACGCAAAAGACATATTGTTTGGTGTGGCTGTTGGGGATGCTTTGGGTGTGCCGCACGAGTTCAAGAAAAGAGAGCTTTTCGTTACAAATCCTGTTGAATCCATGACCGGATATGGCACCTATTATCAGCCCGCTGGCACATGGTCTGATGACACGTCGCTTACACTATGCCTCGCTGAAATGCTTACTGGTGAATATAGCCTTGAGGTTTTGGGTAACAATTTTGTAAAATGGTATCGCCAAAATTACTGGACAGCTACCGGTGAAGTTTTTGATATTGGTAACACTACCCGTTATGCTATTCAAAGACTTGCGAAAGGAATGGAGCCCTTATATACAGGTGAAATGGAAGTTGCATCTAACGGAAATGGCAGTCTGATGCGTATTTTACCTCTCGCCTTATATGTGAAAGATAAGCCGATCGACGAGCGTTATAAAATAATAAAAGAGGCTTCAGCGGTCACACATGCACATATCCGCTCTGTCATAAGCTGTTTTTATTATGTGGAATTTGCTTTAAAACTAATGAAGGGTGAAAAGCCGCAACAGGCTTTTATTAATAATAAATCGGTTTCAGAATATTATTCAGCTTTAAATATCAATTCATTTGAAATTGCCCGACTTGATAATTTACTGATTAAGGATATTTATCAGTTTAGCGATGAGCAGATAAAATCTTCGGGATATGTGATAGACTCACTTGAAGCAGCTATCTGGTGTTTATTAACCACCCACACTTATAAGGAGGCTGTTTTAAGAGCCGTCAATTTAGGCGAGGATACTGACACAGTCGCAGCTATTACAGGTGGGCTTGCCGGAATATATTATGGGTTTGACAGCATCCCTGACGAATGGTTAATAGTTTTGGCAAAAGCCCCAGAAATAAGTGATCTGGCTGATAAGTTAAATGTTAGATATTAGGAAACCATACGCCTCGCTCCACAATTACGCCCATATTAGGAACAACATGGCCCGCGTCCAAATAGTCGAATGATACATTTTCAATAATTTCAATAACCGTTGGTAATTGTTTATTTTTAAAAGCTTCCCGTTTTAGAATATCAAAGGCATCATATTTATCAAACGCCGTTACCCCATAACCCACTTTACTTAACGTTATGCCAGCGAAGTCATAATTCTGGATGTCAAACTTAACCCAGTATGGAATTAAAAATTTCCCAGGAATCATATAATACGAAATTAATGATTGCACCCCCTGCCTCCTTCTCTCTCCCGCAACCCTCCACACAAGGGGCACTCAAACCAGTAAATCTGTAAATCCACCAATCAGTAAATCCAATTGGCATATTAGCACATTAACTAATCAGCTAATCACTTATCTTTCTTCGTGTTCTCCGGTTTGGCTATGCTTTCGCGCATATCGGTATCGGCTTGTATGTTGCGCATTTTGTAATAGTCCATAATACCCAGGTTACCGCTGCGGAAGGCTTCTGCCATGGCCATCGGTATCTGGGCTTCGGCTTCAATTACACGGGCGCGGGCTTCCTGTATTTTGGCTTTAAATTCCTGCTCGGCGGCAACCGCCATTGCACGGCGTTCTTCAGCGCGGGCGTTGGCTACTTTCAAATCCGCCTCGGCCTGGTCGGTTTGCAACTTAGCGCCAATGTTACTGCCAATATCAATATCGGCAATATCAATGGAAAGAATTTCAAATGCGGTACCGGCATCCAGGCCTTTTTCCAGTACTACTTTTGATATACGGTCGGGGTTTTCCAGCACTGTTTTATGATCCATCGCTGAACCAATAGTGGTTACAATACCCTCACCCACACGTGCCAGTATGGTTTCTTCACCGGCGCCACCCACCAACTGGCGGATATTGGTGCGCACCGTTACGCGGGCTTTGGCAATCAACTGGATACCGTCCTTAGCCACCGCAGCCACCGGGGGCGTGTTAATTACCCGTGGGTCTACCGAGCGTTTTACGGCATCAAATACATCGCGGCCTGCAAGGTCAATAGCTGTAGCCATTTTAAAATCAAGGGGAATATTGGCTTTATCAGCAGAAATAAGAGCGCGGATTACATTGTTTACATTACCACCGGCCAGGTAGTGGGTTTCCATTTCATTGAGAGTGATTTTCAAGCCCGCTTTGGTGGCATTGATTAAGGCGTTCACAATTAACGAGGGCGGCACTTTACGCAGGCGCATCAGTATTAATTGTATAAGCCCTACCCGGACACCCGAGATAATGGCTGTAAACCACAAGCGTACAGGGATAAAATAAGTGAGGATGATTAAGCCTATGAGAGAGCCAACGGCTATTATCAATATCATGTAATCGTTCATAAGTTAGTTTTCAGTTTTACGGACGTATATTTTGTTGTGTTCAATTTTAATGATTTCTACCGGGGTTTGAGCAGGAATGTTTTCCCCTTCGGTGCTAACCTCCACTTTGTCGTCTCCAAAAAGAGCGTTCCCCATAGGTCTTAGCGCTGAAACAGCAATGCCTTTTTCACCCGGTTTTAATAACTCTTCGTTAATGGTATTCATTCTCCCTTCCAGCACACCCTTCTGGGCCAGCCGTTTCCACGCACCCGACTTTAAGCTGTAGAAAACCAATCCCCCGCATACTACTACCGACGAAGCAAAAGCAATATGCCCGGATGTGTTGCCATACCCGTCATACACGCTGTATACCCCATAGGTAATCATCAGCAGCGAAATTACTCCCAGCACTCCGCCCGGCACTATCAATATTTCTACCACCAGCAGGCCGATGCCGAAAAGAATGAGGAGTATGATATAAAGTAAATCCATAATTAATTTATCATTTTTGACTTGTTGATTTATTGATTTGACTTTTTAAATCGACTAGTCAATAAATCTAAAATCAAAAATATTATGCCTTAGCGCTATTCAATTTTGCCAGCGTTTGCTTCACCGCATCCAGGTTGGGTATTTCACCG
>DASPJH010000464.1:0-6529 GCA_035628715.1 Bacteroidia bacterium | reverse complement strand
TTATCTTTTTTTTGTATTTGTT
Source organism: Bacteroidia bacterium (assembly GCA_035628715.1). Classification (GTDB taxonomy): domain Bacteria; phylum Bacteroidota; class Bacteroidia; order UBA8524; family UBA8524; genus SB11. The sequence goes on along the minus strand of DASPJH010000464.1, from coordinate 6,507 downwards.
ACCCTGCCTTTTTACCTGTTTGATACCCGGCAATATAGTTCCATTGCTTTTATTGTGGCCGTATACTTTTCCTTTTTCTACATTATGGAGGCCGAGGTGGTGACCTTTCCTATAGTACTGGACGAAACAGGCCAGAAAATTATGCGGTTTTTAATGGTTACCCTGGTATTGCTGTGGCTTACGGCTAACTACCTGTATTTTGAGCGCACCAGCAGGCAGGCCGAGGAGAAACTGCGAGCATCCAATGCCAGGCTTGTTCAAAAAAACAAAGAACTGGAGCAGTTTGCTTATATAGCGTCTCATGATTTGCAGGAACCCCTGCTTACCATTAACAATTTTACAGAGCTGCTAAACGCCGATTATGGCAATAAGCTGGATGCCGAGGGCAAACTATACCTGGGGTACCTGTCTGAAAGTTCCCGGAGGATGCGCCGGCTGGTAACGGGCTTGCTGGATTACTGCAGGCTGGGGCAAAACCACTCTCCTGCCCCGGTGGATTTCAACACCATAGTTTCTCACGTTTTGCAGGATATGCAGGCTACCATTGCCAAAACCGAAGCGGTAATTACTGTTGGCGAGCTTCCTTTACTTTCGGCACACGAGACAGAAATACGGCTGCTGTTTCAAAACCTTATCAGCAACGCTATAAAGTTTAGGAAGAAAGATATTACTCCTGAAATACATGTGTTTGCTGAAAAGCTTCCGGGATACTGGAAGTTTACGGTTTCTGACAATGGCATAGGCATGGAAAAAAAGAACCTTGATAAAATTTTTATCATTTTCCAGCGGCTTCATAACCGGAACGACTATGAAGGCTCCGGAATCGGATTGGCCCATTGCCGGAAAATAACCGACCTGCACGGCGGCGAAATATGGGCCGAGTCAGAGCCCGGCTCAGGAACCGCGTTTCATTTTACCATCCCCGATAAACAACTTCTATGAATACGAATAAAATACCTAACAAGCCCCTCAGCTGTATTTTGCTGGTGGATGATGATGAAGCCACCAATTTTCTGCACTCACTGATTATAAAACGCTCAGGCATTGAAGCGCACACCCAGGTTACCTACAACGGCGAGGAAGCTCTTGAGTATTTATGCAGCAAAGGGCGGTATGCCGGAAACGCGCCTTCGTTTCCGCAGCCCGGCATTATTTTACTGGATATAAATATGCCCAACATGAATGGCTGGGAGTTTTTAGAGGCCTACCACCAACTGCCCGAGGAGCAAAAGGCGGATATTGTCATCGCCATGCTTACCACCTCCATAAACCCAGATGATGAGTTGCGGGCAAACGACCAGGCAGAGCTGTCGGGTTTCCTGAAAAAACCCCTGACTATTGAAAAAATACAGGCGCTGGTAAACCAATACTGGCCGGGCTTACTGGTTAATAAATAACATTAATCATCGTTAAATAAGCAATTTACCGGCTGCTTCTGTAGTTTAAGTTTAAGTACGTTATAAAAGTACGCTTTGTCTCGAGCGTCATTGTAATCTTTGTAAGTCATTACCGGGTCCCTTTCAATGAATGTATTATTAACTTCATATATAAACCCATTGTGTAATATAAGTTGGTTGTTATCTACTATGTATGGAAGAAGCTCCATCGAGCTGGTTATCTGTTGGGTACTGTCAAAATCAAAAGTAATCAAGCGTGCAGTATCTATTAATGACCACTTATCATCTTTATATACATACATGTCATAATAAGCAGTAGTTCTAAAATTTTGGTGCTTCTTTTTATATATTGAAAGTAATGTGTCCCCTACAACATCAATTTTAATGTTTCTATTGTATAAAACATCATTTAGAAGGATTCTTTGGACTTCATCAGTACTGTACTCTTTGGTTTTTATTTTGACTGTATCAATAGTTTGATTAACATGTATAGATGTGATTGAATCAAGGTTTTCGTTGTATATAGTTATGTTGTTACTAAATGGCTGTGCATATAGTAAGGTTTCTCTGTGAATATCACAAAATCTCTTGTTAGAATAAGTAAGTTCGATTCCCCTCATTTCAGGAAAGATTGATTTGACAATCGCATTCGACTCGAGTGAATATTTTGAAATAATAACTTTTTCTTCTTGATCTTTCGGATGGTAGTTAAACGCTTCAAAAAAAAACAAATTGTTGTTGATTTTTCCCAAAATATAAGAGTACTTTAACCCCAGATTTATTTTTTTTACAAATTCATAACAATTTTCATCTTTTTTGTTGTATACATATAACTCCCCATTTCCCAATACATACAAGGCTTTTTCTGTAAGAAAAAAATCTCTTCCCAATTCATCTTTATCGCCTTTTTTCAATTTATCATGCTGGATTAACTTGTAGCTAGTCGTATTCGTGTTAAGATCCACTTGCCAAAGCGTGTCGAAGCTTCCAATAGTTTGGATCAAAAAAGGGATATTGCCCGTTTTAATTATATATATGGTATTCGCAAATTGTTTAGAAATGTAGTTTTCATTGTATCCATTTCCAGAATAAGAAATAGCATCTAAGCTTATGAACTCGGTTTTGTTACAAACCTGAGTGTTTGCCGTAAAGTTACATAGAATAGTCGTTACAGCAAACAATGTTTGCTGTAACGACTTCAAAAAATTAAACACCATATATCTTCTAAATGATTCCGAGACTGTCTGCTTCATTGTAACTATAAACAATCATCTCAAGCATATCGGTAGCTGGTGTATAATTCCAGATTATTACGGCGTCTTCCATGTTAAAGGTCACTGGATGTGACACTTGAATATCTTGTCTAATTAAGGTTCCAGTATTATAACCGTTAGCAATTTGTTCATTGATATCAGCTTCAACTATATCTTCCCAATTTTCTTCCTCCACATTTACAACAATAGCTTGGCAGCCATAAGCAGACGGGTTGCTAACGTCATAAGTAGTAAACCGGCAACGGTTCCATCCCGGGTCTGAACAGACTAGATTAAAACTGCAGTTTCTGCCGTTTTTAACAAATGATTCCGCTATGTTTGAATATCCAAATATTCCGCCATTAGATCTATGCCTGTTAACAGCTACCCAAGCATAAGAACTAGAGGTTACTAAGAACACTGTTAGTAACAAAAAAACAATTTTTTTCATTTCTGCCTTTGTTTAAATAATACCTAATTCATCAGCTTCGTTATAACTGTAAACTGTCATCTCAAGAATATCTGTGGATGGTGAATACGTCCATACTACAACAGCGCTTTCCATGCTTAAAGTCTCTGGATGTGATATCTGTATATCATTTCTGATCATCGTACCACTATTATAACCATTGGCAATTTGAGAATTAATATCGGTATTTAACATATCCCACCAGCTCTCTTCAACATTTGTAACTATTGATTGGCAGCCATAAGACTCTGCATTTTCAACGGTATAAGTTGTGAACTTACATCTTGAAGTACCTGGATCGTAACAGTAGAGGTTAAATTGGCAGTGTTTATTAAAGTATTTCGTAAACATTTCGGTTACTGAAGAATAACCAAATAAGCCGCCATTGCTTTTTGTTGTTGTTGCTTTAATCCACGCAAATGAACTGCTGTAGACAGCAATAAAAGTTATTAAAATTGCTATTCTTTTCATAATAAATGCTTTATTGAGATATACAAATTTATATCTCCTTATTTGACAATGTCAAATGAAAAAATAAAAATTCGACGAAAAACCATCTGTCTCCTTACCGGTTTGTTTTTCGGTCTTAAAAAGTAAATTTGCCCGTATAAAGTTTACAACTATGGCCGTAGCCCTTCCTTTCAATTTTAAAAAATGGATTGACGAAAACCGCCACCTGCTAAAGCCCCCGGTGGGCAATATACAGGTATGGAAAGACAGCGAATTTATTGTAATGGTAGTGGGCGGGCCCAACTCGCGCAAAGACTACCACTACGATGAAGGGGAAGAGTTTTTTTACCAGCTGGAAGGCGATATAACCGTTAAGATTATTGACGACGGTGTGCCCAAAGACATCCATATAAAAGAAGGTGATATTTTCCTGCTTCCGCCAAGAGTGCCGCACAGCCCGCAGCGCGGCCCTAATACCGTTGGGCTGGTAATTGAGCGCGAGCGCAAAGGCGATGAGCTGGATGGCTTTATGTGGTTTTGCGAAAGCTGCGGAAATAAACTGTATGAAGAGTTTGAATACGTAACCGATATTGTTAAACAACTCCCCCCGATATTTGAGCGCTTTTACGGAAATATAGACCACCGCACCTGCAAAAATTGCGGTACCGTGCTGGAGCCTCCTAAAAAACTGAGCTGATTATGAAAAACTTTGCTTTAAAGGGGCTGACCTTTTTGCTCCTGTTAGTTTGCATGGGGCAGGCAAATGCCCAGAAAAACCCCGGCCTTATTCCGTTCCGGAAGGGTTTTACATGGGGATACAGCGATACTTCCAAGAACATAAAGATTGACCTCCAGTTTGAAAGCGCCCACATGTTCAAAGAAAACCTGGCGGCGGTAAAAAAAGGGGGCAAATGGGGGTTTATTGATGCCAAAGGCAAAACTGTAATTCCTTTTGAGTATGATGCTGTAGATGATTTTAACGAAGGTTATGCCGGCTTTCTGAAAAACGGTAAATGCGGCTTTATTGATAAAAAAGGCAAAGTAGCTGTTGCACCTGAGTATGATGAGGCAGGCCGTATGCACGAAGGAATGGCCTACGTGCGCAAAGGCAGCCAATATGGCTATATAAACAACAAAGGCAAGCTGGTGGTGCCTGCACAATACAGCAGTGCCACTAACTTTAACAACGGTTTTGCATCAATAGGGCTTAACGGCAAATACCTGGTAGCCGACAAGAAAGGCAAAATTACCGGCGATACCACCTGGGAAGAACCCGTGGAATTTTACGAGGGCCTGGCAAAGGTGAGGATAAACGGCAAGTATGGTTTTATTACTACGTCGGGTAAGTGGGTAGTGCCAGCCCGGTACCGCAAGGCAGGAAACTTCAGCAATGGGCTGGCAATGGTTAGCATTGATACCTTAAAGCAGCCCATGTATGGGTTTATCGACAAAAAAGGCAAACTGGTGATACCTTTTGAATACGGCGACGCAAAAGATTTTTCTGATGGCCTCGCAGCTGTAAAGGTTGCCGGCCAGTGGGGCTATATTGATACCAAAGGCAAACTGGTGGTACCTGCCCAATACCTGGATGCGCACCCGTTTTCTGAAGGAATGGCAAGGGTAAGAACAGGTCCTAACTGGGGTTTCATCAATAAAAAAGGCGAAATGATGGTTGATGGCAACTTTATCATTATCAGCGACTTTTACAATGGCCGGGCATCGCACCGGAACGAAATGAACTTATGGGGCGCTATTGATGAAAAGGGCAATGCTATTATTCACCCCCAGTTTAGCAATGCATTGATATTCAACAACGGATACTCCCGGGTATACAGGGGGAATGAGTTTATTGGCTATGTAAACCGGTACGGAAACCAGTATTATCAGGAGTAGCCCTCAATTAGCCAATAAGGCAATATGCTAATGTGTCAATTGGGTGGACAGACAAAGGACAAAGGACTAACGACCAACAGCTAACAACCAGAACAACATTTTAAAGAACGATAACACAGAAGATAGATGAACCTTGTAGAAGAATTGCGGTGGCGCGGGCTGTTGCACGATATTATGCCCGGAACAGAGGAGTTACTGAACAAAGAAACGGTGACCGGCTACGTGGGTTTTGACCCGACTGCCGATTCGCTGCATATTGGAAATATGGTGCCCATTATGCTGCTGGTACACCTGCAGCGTGCAGGCCACAAGCCCATTGCCCTGGTGGGCGGCGCTACCGGTATGGTAGGCGACCCTTCGGGCAAATCAGCAGAAAGAAACCTGATGAGCGTGGAAACCATTAACCACAACCTGGCCTGCCAGCGCAAACAACTGGAGCAGTTCCTGGATTTTAATGCAGGTGAGCGCTCGGCAGAAATCGTTAATAATTACGACTGGTTTAAGGATTTCTCCTTTCTGGGCTTTATACGCGACGTTGGCAAACACATTACGGTAAACTATATGACTGCCAAAGATTCGGTGCAAAAACGCCTGGAATCGGGCATGTCGTTCACTGAGTTCAGCTACCAGCTGGTGCAGGGGTATGATTTTTACCACTTGTACAAAAACAAAGGCGTGAAGCTGCAAATGGGCGGCAGCGACCAATGGGGCAACATTGTTACCGGTACCGAGCTTATCCGCCGTATGGCGGGCGGGGAGGCTTTTGCCCTTACCGCTCCGCTGGTAACAAAGGCAGATGGCTCCAAGTTTGGTAAAAGCGAATCGGGTAACGTATGGCTCGACCCTGCGAAAACCACGCCTTACAAATTCTACCAGTTCTGGATGAATACCGCAGATGCCGATGCCGAGCGGTACATCAAAATATTTACCCTGTTGCCCCAAAACAAAATTGAGGCAATTATTGCTGAACATGCCGCCGCTCCCCATTTAAGGGCGCTTCAAAAAGCCCTGGCAACAGAAATCACGCAGCGGGTACACGGCGAGG
>DASPJH010000463.1:0-4458 GCA_035628715.1 Bacteroidia bacterium | reverse complement strand
GAGTTTCCGCGGTAAAGGCCGTTTCCCCGCCAATAAATTTGCCCGCGAATTTTTTGAAGGCGGCGGGCATTTCAGCGCAGCAGGAGGCCAGTCTAACCTGTCACTTGAAGAAACCGTCGAAAAGTTTAAAAACGCAATAATTACCTATAAACAATACTTAACTTCGCAACCTAATACATGAAAATTAAATCAATTTACTGGGTTCTGGCCCTGTCGCTTGCTGTATTTGCAAGCTCCTGCAAAAAAGGCTTCAAAACAACTGATAGCGGCCTCCGCTATAAGCTGGTGGAAGATATTGATACCGGCGAAGTAGCTGGTGTTGGAGGTTACCTTAAGTTTAACCTGGTAATGAAAACATCGGATACTACTCTTACCGATACTTATAAAGAAGGTCAGCCATCAGAATTTATTGTGCCTGAGCCTACTTATGAAGGTTGCATTTACGAAGGTTTGGCCATGCTAAGCGCTGGTGACAGTGCCATTTTTGAAGTGCGTGCCGATTCGCTTTTTGAAAAGAGCTTCCAGGGTATGACTCCCCCTTTCCTGAAAGGCGATGATACAATTGTGTTGTATTTCAAGGTGCTGGAAAGCCGTGATAAAGACGGTTTTGAGCTGATGAAAAAAGAAAAACAGGCTGAGAATGCGCTTAAAATGCAGAAACAACTGGACGAGGAAAGGAAACAGCTTACAGACGCTGCTGAGAAATTAAAAGTAGCCGACAGCCTGAATACGTTGCCCAGCGGACTGATGTATGCCATAGTGAAGAAAACCAATGGTAAAAGCGCCAGCCAGGGCGATGAAGTGGGTGTTTATTACAACGGTACTTTTATAAGCGGCGAGAGCTTTGACGGTAATATAGGCGCCAAAGAACCATTGAAAGCTGTTGTGGGCCAGGGCGGCCTGATACAAGGCTGGCTGGAAGTGCTGGATAAAATGAAATTAGGCGAAAAATGGATGCTGTTCATTCCTTCCAATCTTGCTTATGGCGACCGCGGTTCTGGCAAAATAGGGCCAAATACTCCCCTGGTTTTTGAAATGGAACTGGTTTCTATAAAGGATGCTGAAACCCTGAAAAAGGAATTTGAAGCCGAGCAAAAGAAAAAACAGGCTGAAGAGAAACAAAAAATCTCCTCATTCCTGAAAAAGAAAAACTACAAAAACATTAAAAAGGGTACCGCCGAATTCAGCTATATTGTTGAAAGCGAAGGTTCGGGCAGTCCCGCGTCAGCCGGTGATACACTGGTATACAGCATACAGTTGTTTGACCTGGACGAAAAACCTATTGAATTTAATATTCCGCCAACCCTTAAACAGCCTTTCCCCGTGGCAGACCATCCTATAGTTTCGTTAAACGAAATTTTGCCGATGGTTAAAAACGGCACCATAATAAGGGTTATAGCCTCGTCTGAAGCCTTCCTGGGTTCAAACGGCGGTTACCCTTTCGAGCCTTATATGCCCGTTATGTATGTGGTGCAGGGCGTTGATATTATTAAGAAAAAATAACTATGTTAAAAAAAGGCAGTTGGATAATATTGCTGGTTATAGGATTATTAATCCAGCTGCCTCTTTTTTCTCAAAGTGATACGGTGTTTACTGCCGATAGCATCCTTATTGTTTATGAAGAGCACGGTGAAGGCCCTAAGGCTATTGACCGCAGGTATATTACGTCTCACCACACCATAAAAACCAGCGAAGGCCGTAAATTAAGGGATACTTACAAAACAGGTCAGCCTTTAATTATTTCACTGGAAGACACGGTTGACAAAATGGGCTGGGTAAACCTGCTGAAAATGCTGCGGGTAGGTGATGAAGTAAAAATAGTTATTCCTCCAAGGGTTACCTATAAAAACTGGAAAGCTTTTATGCCCACCAAGCCTTTCAGGGAGTTTCCGCTGATTATCAAAATGCTGGTATTGTCCGCTGAAGATGAAGTGCCGCCTGAAGCTGAAGTTGTTTTTGACGAAGCTTTTAATAAAAAAATACCCGAAGCTTTTGATGTAACCGGTAAAGACACGGTGAAACTAAAAAGCGGCCTGCAGTATATTGTGGTGCATGACAACCCGGTAGGCGAGCAGGCGTATGCCAACCGCAAGGTAAAGGTGCATTACACCGGGTATTTTACTGACGGAACTATTTTTGGCTGCTCGTATCTTAGCGATGAGCCGTATGAGTTTACCCTGATGACAGGAACTGTAATTTTGGGCTGGGACGAAGGTATACGCCTGATGAAAACCGGCGATAAATACCGGCTTATTGTGCCACCGCACCTGGCCTATGGAAAATCAGGTGAGGGCGATATACCACCCAATTCCACTATAATTTTTGATGTCGAGTTAATTAGCGTTAATTAATTTATGCCCGAAAAGAAAATATTAATTACCGGTGGGGCCGGGTTTATCGGCTCGCATGTGGTGCGCCTGTTTGTAAATAAATACCCCGGTTATCATATTTATAACCTGGATAAGCTTACCTATGCCGGTAACCTGAAAAACCTTACAGACATTGAGGATAAATCAAATTACACCTTCATAAAAGGCGATATTGTGGATGGTGCCGCGATGAAACAATTGTTTGACGAGCATCGCTTTGACGGAGTGCTTCACCTGGCTGCCGAATCGCACGTGGACCGTTCTATTACCAATCCGCTGGATTTTGTTCAAACCAATATTATAGGCACCGTTAACCTGCTGAATGCCGCCCGCGACGTTTGGAAGGCAGATGGTATGGAAGGCAAGCTGTTTTACCATATTTCTACCGATGAGGTATACGGCTCGCTGGATGATGGTGGGTTTTTTACAGAAGAGACCCCTTACGACCCACAATCGCCGTATTCGGCTTCAAAGGCAGGAAGCGACCATTTTGTAAGGGCCTATAGCAATACGTATAAATTACCAATAGTTATTACTAATTGCAGCAATAACTACGGGCCCAACCAGTTTCCTGAGAAATTGATACCGCTTTGCATCAATAACATTTTAAATAATAAACCGCTGCCTATTTACGGCAAGGGCGAGAATGTACGCGACTGGCTGTATGTGGTAGACCATGCCCGCGCCATTGATGTGGTTTTTCACCATGGTAAAATGGGCGAAACTTATAACATTGGCGGGTTTAATGAGTGGATGAACATTGACCTGGTAAAGGTTATCTGCAAGGTGATGGACAAAAAGCTGGGCAAGCCGGAAGGTGCCAGCGAGCAGCTGATTACCTACGTTACCGACCGCGCCGGGCATGACCTGCGTTACGCCATTGATGCCCATAAAATTATGAAGGAGCTGGGCTGGGAACCGTCCCTCCAGTTTGAAGAAGGCATTGAAAAAACCGTAGACTGGTACCTGGCCAACCGCCAGTGGATGCAGGAAATCACCAGCGGCGACTACCTGAACTATTATAAGGAAATGTACGCTGGGAGGTAGGCGACTTAGTTTTTAGTTTTAGGTGTTATGTTTTAAGTTGCTTCGCCCTTGGAAACAGGGCATTTATTATCATTATAAATAATTTCAGCTCTCGGTGAAAGATAATTAAGCGTTTGTCAATAACTTTTGGGATAAATATTTATACGGCAGCCTTTTTGCTAACTATTCTTGCAGTATGAAACTCATATTTTTTGCCGCAGCTTTTATTTTATTGAATGTTCCGGTTAAAGGACAATTAAAACTGGATGAAACTCTTTTACCGGAAGTTGTCGAAACAGAAAAACCTGACAGCATTTTTTGGATAAAGGATATACAACTGTTTGCGAGTGAGAATGAACTGGAAATTTTAAACCTTCCGGAGGATTCTTCAGAAGGAAGTGAGAACACTGATGTTTTCTTCCTGGGCCACCGCAACCAATATATGGCGGCATTTTCTTACAGCGATTTATTTATTGCCATCAGGGATAAAAAACAATACCGGGTATGGCCGTTGCATATACCGGAAGTGTCTCAAATTTATACCGATACTCAAATAACAATAAATAAAAAGAACTATTTAGCCGTTATAGGCGAATATTATTTTGCAAAACACGGGTATAACCCGGTGTTGAACACTTATATAGATTGTTCTTCGAGCTTGTCTTTAATTGACTTGGAAAATAACGAAGTTGCTTTTTCGGCAACAATTTCTCAGGCAAAAAATATGAGCTATTTCTGGCATTCCGTATGGGGTTTTGACGATAATAACGACCTGGATACTGCCGCTATTAATCCCAATTTGACAAAAAAACAGTTAGAGGCTATATACATACACGATACAACAACCGGGCAGGAGTATTTTATTGACCCTCGTGGATTAGACACTGTACCCATGTATGAGGATGAAGGTATATCGGCATCCTATTTATACAAAATAAAGGATAACAGGATAGAGCTTTATCCTGCGGAAGGTGGAGGATGTAAACGTTCGGAAAATGAAATAAAACCGGGCACTCTGCCTGAGTTTTATTACGAGTTTATTCCTTCAAAAAATCTCTGGGTG
>DASPJH010000462.1:0-15574 GCA_035628715.1 Bacteroidia bacterium | reverse complement strand
AATGCTGCATCCAGGCAAAGTTGGCATTACCTGTGGGGGGAGTGCCGTATTGCCAGCGCCCGTCGGTACGCATTAAATCACCGCCCCAGTCGCTCACGTTAAACGGTGGATTGGCAATAATGTAATCGGCTTTCAGGTCTTTGTGTGCATCGTTCAAAAATGAGCCTTCATTGTTCCATTTTACCTGCGAGCTGTCAATACCCCGGATAGCCAGGTTCATTTTAGCAAGCCGCCAGGTGGTTTGGTTGCTCTCCTGGCCGTAAATGGAAATATCGTTTACTTTTCCCTGGTGGTCGGTAACAAATTTTTCCGACTGAACAAACATACCGCCTGAACCGCAGCAAGGGTCAAATACGCGGCCTTTGTAGGGTTCCAGCATTTCAACCAATAACTCAACAACGCTTCTGGGCGTATAAAACTGTCCGCCTTTCTTACCTTCTGCAAGGGCAAACTCACCCAAAAAATATTCAAAAACGTGCCCCAGCACATCGGCGCTTCTTGCTTTGGCATCGCCCAGGGCAATGTTTCCCACCAGGTCAATAAGTTCGCCCAAACTAGTCGGGTCCAGATTTTGCCGGGCAAATACTTTTGGCAAAACACCTTTCAGCGATGCGTTTTCTTTTTCAATAGCATCCATAGCATTGTCCACAAACTTTCCTATTTCGGGCAATTTTGCCTTTGATTGCAGGTAGTTCCACCGCGCTTCCTGCGGAACAAAAAACACATTTTCGGCTTTGTATTCGTCTTTGTCTTCGGGGTCGGCTCCGTTTGCCTCGTCTGCTTTTAGTTGTTGATACAGCTCCTCAAATGCATCTGATATATATTTAAGAAAAATTAAACCCAATACAATGTGCTTATACTCTGCGGCATCAATATTTTTGCGGAGTTTGTCTGCCGCCTTCCACAGTTGTTTCTCCAACGGTTCTTCCGCCGCTGCTTTTTGTTTGGCCATCGCTTTTCTCTCAGATTTATAGGTAAAGTTTGCTAATATAATATTTTGTTCCTTTTAACGTCATTTGGTACAATTTGTACCGTCATTTGTCATATCTGTCAGTAAAGGCGAAGCTTGAAAATTATAAAAGCAATTTAGCGGCCTCATCTAACTCGTTGTTTTTAAAGCTGTCCAAATAAACTTGGGTTGTCCGTTCCGAGGCATGCCCCAGCATGTGTTGAATTTTCGCGGTTGAAACCTCCCTGTTACGCAGATTTGTAGCAAACGAATGCCGGGCAACATAAGTAGTTATTTTATCTTCGATTCCGAGTTTTTCAGCTATAGCTTGTAAATCTTTGTTAGTGCGTTTATTTACCTTTTGAATACGATGCTTAATTTGAGTAGGTGTTTTATGTATTTCACTGTTTAAAATTGGGAAGACGTAATCTTCTTCTGTAGTGTTAGATTGATATTCCTTGTAAAAATTTAATATTTTTACTGCCGGATCTAACAGAGGTATATTATATAGTCTTCCTGTTTTCGCTCGGCTGTATATAAGCCTTTCGTTCTTGACATTTTTCCATTTAAGCGTGCCTATATCTGTTAAATTGATACCCCAGCAGTAATATGAAAACACAAAATAATTATGTGAATGAACGATGATAGAATCAGCTTCAGGCTGATAAGCGATTATTTGTTTAAGCTTTGTTTCATCCAGCGCCCTGTGGCTCGGCTGCACATTTAGCTTTGAAATTTTATAATCATCGAAAGGATAAATATCTTTTTTAACCAGTTTGTCCTGAATAGCACGGTTAAATGCTGCTCGCAAAGTCCGCATATATACGCTTATGGAGCTTTCTTTGACATTTTTGGAAATAAGGTAATTTTCAAACTTTCTGAGAAACGGTAAATCAATCTCCGAAAACAGCAATTGTGGTTTACCATTTAAAAACCTGTTTAACGCTCGCTTACAGTCACTATAAACGGATGAATTGCCAACCTTACCTGCTTTAATATTTTCATCAATAATTTCTGTTAAGAAAGCCATGACGTCTTTTTTTACTCTTTGACGTTTGACGGTTTCCTTTATATTTTCAGCTGTGTATTCTTTGTTTTCTTTCTCCAGGTTGAGTAGTTCTGTTTCCGCGTCCAACAGCTTCTTTTTAAGATAAACCGTTAGTTCTTTACAAAGTGGATGTTTGCGATTGGGAAGATTTGCTTTTTCATCCCAGTGATCTTTTAAGGACGATTTACCGGTAAAAACAAACTTCGATTTCCTGTCTTTTGTAATGCGGATTGTAATTGGATGCTCACCATTTGCTAAAACTTTACTGGTTCTTAGTATTATTTTTACTGACGCCATTATGTTGTACCTAAAATTTTGGGTACAACATAGGTACAACATTTCACGTAAAAATATACAAAAATATAAAACAGCCAACAATCAAAAAAATTGTTATTTACTGAATAACAATAAAATATAAGAGTAAAGAAAAATATATAAGATATTCAATACAGCCTTCTAAGCAGTAGGCCACAGGTTCGAATCCTGTCGGGATCACTTAGAAAATAAAAGCCTTTCAGCGGTTCAAAGCTGAGAGGCTTTTTCATTTGCAGGTAATTCAACAGCTGCAAACTCGGCTAAGCTAAACGGTCGTGTCCCAGATTATCACCTCAATATAAAATTTTATGGAAGTCTCGATTTTCCGGGACTTTTTGTTTGGTATAAGGTTCCAAAGAAAAGGGGATATAAAGCCCCTGTTTTGTTCTAAACTTTCAAAAAAATGCGTCTATAAAGAGTTTTAGGAACATGTGTCCCAAATTATCACCTGAAAGTACGTATGCTTATGAATTGCTTATATTGTAGCAACGAAAGCTGGAAAAAAGTGTTAAACTTTTTGGTAACAAAACTCAACATTTTCCAATTACTACTTATCTAAACAGTTCTTTGACATCCTGCCCACTTTCCTGCCTGCCCGATAAACCGTTCGGACAAGGTAACATCCGTAACATGGAAAAGTAAAAAACCAAACATCGAAAATTTCAGAATAAAAAGTGTCCACAAAACTGGTCGTAACAGCGTAACGCCCGTAACAAAATAACACGGCTAACAACGCTAACCTGGAAACGTCAAGCCTGTACTTTGATGCTCTAGTAACAAGCTATTTGAAATTTGACGAACAGCATACAAAACTGATAGCTGAAAGCTACGGCTGATAGCTAAAAGCCAGTCAAATCTCAAACTTTAAGTAGTAAAAAAGACGGCTTAACAGTAATATTGAACCCCCATGAAACTGCTTACTATTGATACAGGTTACTTTAAGCTGGATGGCGGCGCCATGTTTGGCGTGGTGCCTAAGGTTATATGGAACAAGCTGAACCCAGCCGATGAAAACAACCTTTGCAACTGGGCCATGCGCTGTATGCTGGTGGAAGACGGCAACCGCCTGGTGCTGATAGACACCGGTATTGGCGGCAAGCAAAACGAGAAGTTTTTTAGCTACTATTATCTGAACGGTGACGATTCGCTGGAAAAGTCGCTGAATAAACATGGTTACTCTGCCGATGATATTACCGATGTACTGCAAACCCACCTGCACTTTGACCATTGCGGCGGCAGCGTAAAATGGAATAAAGAACGTACCGCGTACGAACCGGCTTTTAAAAATGCGGTGTACTGGACAAATGAAAAACACTGGAACCACGCTAACAACCCCAACCCACGGGAAAAGGCCTCCTTTTTAAAAGAGAATTATGTTCCTTTACAGGAAGCCGGGGTATTGAAATTTATTCCCGAAAACCTGAAGGTGACTGACAATATAAGGGTACAACTGGTATACGGCCATACCGAGGCTATGATGATACCCTACATTACCTTCGGCAATAAAACCGTTGTGTATATGGCCGATCTTATGCCCTCGTCAGCGCATATCAGCCCGACGTATGCAATGGGATATGATATACGCCCGCTGGACACCATGGCCGAACGCAGCATTTTTGGCAAAGAAGCTGTCGAAAATAAATATGTTCTGTTTTTTGAGCACGACCCTGTAACTGAGTGCGCCACCCTTGCCTATACTGAAAAAGGCCCGGCTGTGGCTGAAAAGTTTAAATTATCGGATATTGCTGGAGTTTAATTATGAGATTTATAAATATAATAACTGTTTTATTACTGTTGGTTATGACCTTTTCCGTTTCTGCCCAGAATGGAAACGGGGGAGTAATGGTTGTGTTTGCTGAAGATGCAAATATTGATATACCTTACAAATTTGTAAAAAATAAAGAACAGGGCGTGGAGGATTCAATTCCCATGAAATTCCTCACCATTAAATACCAGTTTTATAACCTGTTTACCCAGCGCCTTGCCAGTAGCGGCTACCAGCCTATCGGCAGTGTATCGGCCAATAACTACGGCAGGATATATTCAAAAGAAAAATGGAAATTAAAAGATTCTATTAACAGGAAGAAAAATAAGGGTAAAAAGTATTTTTCTACAGTGATGGATAGTGCCACAAAAAGCTATTACACCGGCTTTATGTCGGTGGATACAGCGCAGTATCTTATTATTATTAATAAAATAAAAATACACAGCAGCCTGTACCGCCGGTTGTTTACCCTGGATAAATACATGATGGACGTGCATTTTGATGTGTACGATAAAAACATGAACCATATTTGTGGACGCTACCTGCGCAAGTACCTTAGAGCCAACCGCAGCACTTACTGGGGTTCATTTATTCACCAGTTTTCTGCACTGCCTGAAGAGCTGGGACTGTATTTTATTAATCTGAAGAAGTAGACAGGCTTGTCAGCCTTTGGGAAATCCGGGATAATTCATAATATTCCGGATTTGCTGCAAATGACGTAGCTCGTGCACTGAAAGGGCAGCCAGCGCATCGGCAATGTGGAAACGCATAATCCATGCGGCAGGCGAGCGTACCAAAACCTTTTGGGCGTCCACCTTCCGGCTTTCTTCAATAACATTCAGCAGTTCCTCCTGGTTAGCATCAAACCGGGCGGCCAGGGTGGTAATATCCGGGTCAGGGTCAGGGCGGAAAGGTTTGGGTGTTTTCAGCTTTTTGTTAATAGATTCAGGAGCCACCATTTTATATAAAAATTTACCCCAGAAAGAATGTTTAAACTCCCTGTTGTTATTGGCTTGCCCCTTGTATTTGGATATTTTCTGCCTGATTATATCAAAATAAGGCTGGTTATTATTTATAAGGTGCTGCACCACCAGTGCAATATTCATAATACAATTGACCTGTTTAATTTTCGCAGCTTTTTATATTCAACAATTTTTGCTGTGGCGGGTAAATTAAGTCTTTCAGCCAGGGGATTGTATTTTTTCAGTTGTTCTCGAAGTTTGATAAAATAATCGTAAGCCTGGTAATAATCGGCTTTAGAAGTCCAATAGCGCCGACTATTTGTATCTTCCAGCAAGGCAATTTGGTGTCGTGTTAATAATGAATCGTAATGAATACCACTCCTTGATTCAGGTTCTATGTGGTTTAGTTCATTAACTTTTGAGTTATTTTCGGAAATAGAGTCAGGCTTATTATTAATGGAATTATTTACTTTCTGCTCACAGGAAAATAGTAAAACTAAAAATAAAAAGCAGTAAAGTAATTTCATTTACTACTTAACGTAACACAAAGAGCCTTTAGTCTAAAAAATCAATAGTAAATAACAAATCGTAAACCCTCAATACTTCGGTTCATACAGCTGCACCCAAAAATCACCGGGGACTTTAAAGTAGGTTACCAATCCATAGCCGTGGTCTTCCACTTCGCCTTTAAACTCTACGCCTTTGGCTTTTAAATCGGCAACAGTTTGCTGTATGTTTTCGCAGTAAAATGATATATCCATTGTGCCGGATGGTGCGCCGTAATCCGCAGGGTGACAGCCCATATCGGCCTGGGGCAGGTCAAATATAAGCCAGCCGTCACCTGTATCGGTTGCCTTAAAACCTATTTTGTCCCTTAAAAACTCGCGCAGCCCTTTGGCATCCGAGCTGTAAAACATGGTGTGTACTCCTTTTATCATAACAAAAAATTTTTGTTAGTCGAATTTAAGGTATTTATAGTATTGGGTAATTTTTTATTTAAATTTCATTGACTTATAATTGTATACCTATGAAACAACTACTTTTAGCTGCACTTGCAGCCAGCGCGCTGGCATTAGGCTCGTGTAAGGACGAGGGTACCGGCAAACCATATTTTGAAGGCCCGCTGACACAGGAATTGAAAGACTACACCTACTTTAGAAACGGCACCTACTGGGTATATGAAGATAGCGCCACCGGAGATTTGGACAGCTTTTACGTATACGACTCTCAAAATTTTTTTACCGATTACGTGGATAACAGTGGGGAACCGCTGGCCAAGCTGGAGGTTTTCCAATACTTTACCAACAGCAGCTACGACGGTAATACCTATTATTACCTTACCGATTTGATTAACAACCGGTATTCGGACCACCCGGAAGTGACGATTTTACGGGTGATGGAAAGAAACGACACCAATACGCTGAACCATTTTGTTCATTATCCGCTGGAGGTGGGCAAAGAGTACCAATACGGCACATCATTGATGCAGCTGGCAGACAGGCCTGATAAAGTTAATTTTAAGCACACCTTTGATGATGTGCTGGTATACCAGGATTTTGCCAATAATACTGAGGGCGGTGAAACTATATTTTACATAGCCAAAAATATGGGCATCATCCGCAAAGAAATTAAACATACCAGCAAGGTTTGGAACCTTGTGCGCTATAAAATTGTGCAATAAAAAAGCAGGACAGCATTTTTGCCATCCTGCTCTGTTAGTATAGGATACTCAGGTATAAGGTAGTTAGTCCTCTATAGTCAAATACTTTATACTTAAGTACTATATACTATTATGCTTCAGCCAGCTGGGCGTTCAGCTTTTGTGTCAGCGTATTTTTAGGTGCTGCACCCACTACTTTATCTACCACCTTACCGTCTTTAAAATACAGCATGGTGGGTATGCTGCGGATGCCAAACATAGCACTGATATTAGGGTTATTATCCACATCCAGCTTGCCTATTACGGCCTTGCCGTGAAACTCCTCGCTCATTTCTTCCACAATAGGGGCTACCATCCGGCACGGTCCACACCACACAGCCCAAAAGTCAATCATTACCGGTTTGTTAGATTTCATAACAATTTCTTCAAAATTGTTATCTGTAATTTCAATTGCCATATTAAATTAGTTATTAGTTTCAAAAATTGGTATTAAGATAAAACAAATGCCTTGACTAAAAAGATTTATTGCATTTGTGTTGTCATCAGCGGAACAAGTTTCTTTTCATATTCCTGCCTCGATGTCAACCCTACCAGCCGGTCTACCACTTCGCCCTTTTCATTAAAAAAAAGCATGGTGGGCAGGTTTCTTACGCCATATTTCACCGTAATGGCTGAGTTATTATCTGCGTCAACTTTACCTATTACTGCCTTGCCGTCATAGTCAACTGCCATTTGGTCTACAATTGGCCCTACTTTAATGCAGGGGGGGCACCATACGGCCCAAAAGTCCAGCATGGCCGGTTTGCCTGATTTCAGTACCAGTTCTTCAAAATTGCTATCGGTTATTTCTAATGCCATTTTCTTATAGTTTAGTTTTTTTAGAACATTTCTAAATAATCAAATCCCGTTCCAACTACAAAAGTGGAGGCTGGCTTAAAACTAACCAACCCAGAGTTTTGCACAAGGTGTGATCATTTAACAGTTATCAGTTATAAGTATCCGGTCCTGACTAATAGTTTATGCCGCCTGGTATTAACAGAACTGGTTTTTAAAACCGGGGCCAGTCCCGCAGGAAAATTCTATGACCGACAGCAGGCTTACCAATGCTGCCGTTAGGGAATCAGTATAAGTTATCCTTTCTGTATGGGTTACACTGTTTTCCACAATTGGGTGTTCTAATATCCAACAAATTCCGATACATTTGAGTAAACAAAGCGCTATTTCTTATGGAATCATTACCTCCCATTGAGCATAGTGTATATATAAACTCCCCGGTTGACAAGGTTTTTACAACGCTAACCACTTCTGAAGGCTGGGACGGTTGGTTTACCCGGGGCGCCCTGGTAGACCTTGACAAATCGTTTATCCGGTTTGTATGGAAAGACTGGGGACCGGACAGGATTGACGCGGAAGACGGCGGCGAGATTGTGAGCTATGAGCCTTACCGCGAGTTTACTTTCCGCTGGTATGTATCCGGCCACTCCACTACGGTACAGTTTTTAGTGGACCCGCAGGGCAAAGGCACCCGGCTTACGGTGCTGGAACACGGCTACAAAGCCACCGAAAAAGACGCCTTAAAAATGATTGGCTGTGCCACCGGCTGGGGCGAAGCTGTTACCCTGCTTAAATTTTACCTGGAGCACGGTGTAGTGTACGGGGAAGTAGGGTGATTAGCTGTCAGTCGTCAGCTATCAGCTATCAGCTTTCAGTTTTCAGTTTAACTCAAGTACAGCCGCATCTCCCCTTCCGTGCTTATTTCAAAAGCAATATGCTGCTGCAGGGTGGTGGCTAAGGATATACCTGTAAAATCGGCATTGACGGGAAAATTTTTGTGGTTGCGGTCTGCCAGCACGGCGGTTTTTATGGTAGCTGCCCCGGCTTTAAAAAACGGGTAAATAGCGTATACCATAGTGCGTGCAGTATTCAGCACATCGTCCACCACTATTACATTTTTACCTGCTGAACCGGCAGTATCCAAATCCACCGTAGTAGAGCTTTCCGAGGGGTTGGACTTATTTACTTCTATACGGGCCAGGGTAATATCCAGGGTGGAGATGGCTTTCAGCTCCCCGGCTATCTTTTCGGCCAGCACATAACCGTTATCGGCAATACCGGCTATAATCAGCCCGCCGCTATCCACATGATGCTCATATACCTGGTAAGCAATCCGCTTAATTTTCCGTTCTATCTGCCCTTGGTTCAGTATCAGGTTCATTCCTCAAAACTATTCGTTTATATACAAACACACAAATTCCAGAGGGCAATGTGCTGATATTAGCTGTTAGCCATTGCCCGTTGGCTTTTAGCTAATAGCCAATGGCTAACAGCAAAAAGCCATCAGTCCTGCCCCACCCTCTATTCCCGGTAATGGAAAAACCTTTGCACAACCTTGTAAAATGTAACAGCTATTGGTTTTAGTTAAAAAAATTGCATTTTGCACGGATAAACCAAGAACTAAACAAGGCTAACTATGACTAAACAAGGTGAAAGGTGGGGAAGCAGGCTCGGGCTTATACTAGCAATGGCAGGCAATGCGGTGGGATTAGGCAATTTTCTCCGTTTTCCGGTACAGGCTATCAATAATGGTGGCGGGGCATTTATGATTCCCTACCTGGTATGTTTTGTTGTTATGGGCATACCCCTTTTGTGGATTGAATGGAGCATGGGCCGGTTTGGCGGTAAGTTTGGCAACCACAGCACACCGTTTATCATGGATAAGCTGGATAAGCGTAAAATGTGGAAGTACTTTGGCGTATTCGGTATATTCACCAACATGGCCGTGGCCGCTTACTACTGTTATATTGAATCGTGGACCATGTCGTATGTAATCCATAGTGTTACCGGCACTTTTGATGGTAAGAGCATGACTTGGGTAGCTGATTTTTACAACAAATACCTTGATATTTTTACCAGTACCACCGGGATACCTTTTGAAGCGGTGATATTTTATGTGCTATGCCTGGCGCTGAATACGTTTATACTTTCAAGAGGATTGAAGGGAGTGGAATCAGTAGCTAAAATAGGTATGCCGCTGCTGATACTCTTCGGGGTATTTCTCGCCATCAGGGGGCTTACCCTGGGCACGTCGGGAGCATCGCCTGAGTTTCCGAACGCCAGCGCCATTGACGGCCTGAATTATTTATGGACGCCTCAGTATGGCGAGCTATCCAACCCTAAAGTATGGCTGAGCGCTGCCGGGCAAATATTTTTCACTTTATCGGTAGGTATGGGCACAGTGCAATGTTATTCCGCATACCTGAGAGAAAAAGACGATGTAGCGCTAAACGGTATATCAGCCGGGTTTACCAACGAGTTTGTAGAAGTGCTGCTGGGCGGCGCCATTGTAATACCCATTGCAGCCGGTTACCTGGGCCTTGATTGGGTAAAAGAAAATGCCGGTTTCGGTATGGCCTTCCAAACCATGCCTTTCCTGTTTGAAAAATGGGGGCCTATACTCTCAGCACTGGCAGGGGTGTTTTGGTTTGGGCTGCTGTTTTTTGCGGGTATTACCTCCTCGCTTGCCATGGGTACCCCGTGGATGGGCTTTTTGCAGGATGAATTTGGGGTTAGCCGTAATAAATCGGCCATGTCATTTGGGTTTATTACCCTGCTGCTGGGATTGCCTACCGTGCTGTTATTTACCAAAACCGGAACGGGCAGTGTGAATCTTATTGCCTTTGGGGAGTACGATTACTGGGCGGGTACGGTATCGCTAGTGGTGTTTGCCATGGTAGAAACCATACTGTTTGCATGGATTTTTGGACTGAATAATGCCTGGGCCGAGATAAACAAAGGATCGGATATTAAAATACACCCTATATTTAAGTTTATAATTGGTTATATAACTCCCACCATGCTGATACTGGTGTTTGTAGGCGCTTTAATAACACCGGTTGGCAACGACTGGATTGGGGCATGGCAAAGCCTTGCAGGAGGTAACGGCTGGCCGCTGGACAATGGCTCCATCATAAGTATGATCACTATGAATGGCCTGAACGAGCAAATTGCCGCTGCTACTGACCCAGAAGTGTTGGAGCGGTTAAAGACTGAAAAAACATTTACTTTTATAGCCCGTATGTTGCTGGCTACTTTATTTGCCATACTGAGCTGGCTGGTATATATGGCCTGGAAAAAACGCCAGCGTGCAGCACAGGCAGCTAATTAATACTATTTTAAAAGATGAATACCGACGCATTAATAATAATGATAACTTCGCAATTAGTGATTGCCGGGTTTACCGTATACTTTTTTTACAGGGTATTTACTACGCCTGCAAAAGAGGAAGAACAAGATTAATTTTAATCGCTTAATGAAAAAATTGTTGCTGACTGCTGCAGCCTTACTGGCTGTGTGTTCTGTTTCCTTTGCGCAGTATGAGGATGAAATATTCCCTACGAAAAAGAAGGAAGCTGAATTTAATAAACGGAATAAAATTTCGGTTATAACCACGGTGGACTCCACGGTTGGAAAAAAAGCGTTCAGCATAATCAAACATTTTAATAAAGACGGGTACCTTACCCAGCAGCGCAACCTCAGCAGTTTTGAAACGGTGTATTATTATAAATACAATAAAAAGAACATGCTGGTAGAAGTAGTGGATAGCAATTACGACCCGGTGTTTAAAAAATGGTTCTCCAATAAATATTCCTACAAATACTACGATAACGGCTTGCTGAAAGAGCGTACGCTAAACGATGTTACCGTTACTTTTGACTACGATAAAAAGCTGAATAAATTAACCCGGAACACAGAAAGCGATTTTGACGGCGGGGGCCTTTTTGAGTACTATTACGATACAGATAACCGGCTGCTGAAATTTGTTAGGAACAGCGGGGGTGAAGAAGAAACGGCAATGTATGAATACGCCGCGGGCAATATGGTAAAGGAATGGCATGTAACCCGGTTTAACGAAGGGTACGATAGTGTACATACCGTTTACCAATACGATGCGAAAGGAAACTTAACCATTGAGGAAACCCATGGCACAAGCGTTTGGCCCAAATACAACGAAAACATGGAGCCTACCGGTGAAACAGATATTACCGAGCAGGTTTTTAAAACTGAATATGCTTACGACGAAAAAGGCCGCCCGGTAAGCCGCATAAACACAAAAAATGGTGCGGTGGAAATGCAGGAGGTATTTACCCGTTCGGAAGCCGACGGTGCAGTTACCGAAACGCTGACCGTTAGCACTGCCAAAGGTACCAGCCGTGAGGAAGTAACCAAATACGATGCAAAGGGGTTGAAAACCCAAACCACCCGTAAAGAAACCATATCAGACAAACCTGTAACCCGGCTGATTGAATACCAATACAGCTTTTATTGATTTACTATTCTAAACAGACATTGACAGTTGCCTGAACCAGTAATAATAAGAGTAAATAGATTCAGGTATTATACACATTCATGGCTCTTTCCAGTCCTACGGTAGTATATGCCAGCACGGCATCGGCGGCCCGCTGGATATGAGCGTCGAGATCTTTTTGTTCTTCAGTGCTCCACTTGCCCAATACATAATTTACCTGGCGCCCTTTCGAAAAATTATCGCCAATACCAAACCTCAGGCGGGGATAATCCCCGGTTTGCAACAATTCAGTAATGCTTTTAAGCCCATTATGGCCACCATCGCTGCCTTTGCCCCGCATGCGCAGTTTGCCAAATGGCAGGGCCAAATCATCAGTCACTACCAGTATATTGGCCAGGTCTATTTTATGCTCGTTTTTCCAGTACAATACAGTCTTACCGCTCAGGTTCATGTATGTGGTGGGCTTAACAAGAAACAGGGTGCGGCCTTTATACCGTGCTTCGGCAAACATGGCCAGGCGGCCCACATCAAATTTCACTTCCAGCCGCCGGGCAATTTCATTTACCACCTCAAACCCAATGTTGTGGCGGGTATATTCATATTCTTCGCCTATATTTCCTAACCCGGCTATTAAATACTTCATAATTTACTTACCAAAATACATTTCCTGCTGTGCAGATTTAACAGACGGGTACAGTGATGTCACAGCCCCCAGCAGCATAGTAGTGAAAAATACCAGCACAATATCCCCAAGCTTCATTTGCACGGGATAATCACTCACCACAAAACTGCCGCCACCGCCCAGCTTCACCAGCCCGTAGGTTTGCTGCAGCCAGCACACCAGCACTCCCAGCGCAATACCCACTATGGCGCCAATAAAAGCTATCAGCAGGCCCTCTTTAAAAAATATACCGCGCAACATACCATCAGAAGCACCCATACATTTTAACACCGATATATCGCGCTTTTTATCAATCACCAGCATAGTAAGCGAGCCGATAACATTAAAAGCAGCCACCAGCAGTATGAATGTTAAAATAAAATAAGTGGCCCAGCGCTCCGTGTTAAATACATGGTACAGCACTTCCTGTAGCTGGTAGCGATTTTTTACCACAAATTTTTCGCCCAGCACCTGCTCAATTTCCTCCTGCACCTTTTCCATTTTAAAACCCGGTGCCAGGATAATTTCATAGGCCGAAATTTCTTTTTCGTATTGCAGTAAATCACGGGCAAAATCAATAGGAACAATCATGTACTTATTGTTAATATTATCCTCTACGCTGAAAACCCCGGATGGGTATATGTACCTTTTGTTCAGGGCATTTTCAGGGTCCAGTACATCCACATCCTCTCGTTTAGGAGTAAATACAGCTATCTGGGTAAAAAAATTATCTACATTCAGCGATAAATAGCGGGCTATCCCATACCCCAGCACAGCATAGTTCTTCCCGTTATCGGTCAGCACCATATTTCCATCTATCATCATGCTGTCCAACTGGGTGTATTTTTCAAAGCCCGGCCCCACCCCTTTAATAGTGGCTATAGTTTGTTTGTCGTCGTATTTCAGGGCGGCTTCCTCTTCCAGTACCTCGGTAATATGCAAAATTCCGTTTATCTGGCGCAGCTGGGGCAGTTTGGCAGTATCGGGGTGAAAAACCTTGCCTTCTGCCGGCAGTATTTTAATATCGGGGTCAAAAGAATTATACAGCGAGATAACCAGTTTTTCAAATCCGTTAAATACCGAAAGCACCACTACCAGTGCAAATGAGCCAACGGCAAATCCCACAACTGAAATACCTGATATAATGTTGATTGCGTTTTTATTGTTTTTTGAAAACAGGTAACGGCGGGATATGAAACCGGATATATTCACTGAGTTGCTTTAGGGCAAAAATAGCCGGTAAAATATGTTTGACAAACTTTAAAAAGTTGTCAAACGAATTACTTGTAAGCCTTTACCAGCAATCCTGTACCTGAAATATGCCCCACATGGGTATCCAAATAATTCAGTATCAGGCAAATGGGTAGCATTACCAAATAATATAGCGGGAAAAGGACTAAAAATAACCGCGATATATGCAGCAGTTTAAAAGGAATTTTCATTGACAGCAGCCACGACAGCTTACCGGCCCTGCCGTAGGAATAACGGGCACGCACTTTCCTGAATCCTACTTTTTTAAGGCGTTCTTTCAGTTCGGCCATATCATAGCCTATGCGCACCTTCTGGCCGTGCATACCGGTACTAAGGCATTGCTGAGCTTTACTGGTACGCTCGCTAGCCTGTGTAAAAAGCAACAGGTTCCCTTTATCCTTCAGATCCCTGAAAAACATTTCAAACAGGCGGTCATCATCAGGTATATACTCCATTATATCCACCGCCAAAATAAGGTCAAAGGCGCCCGGCTGGTTGATATCCATCAGGTTGCCCGTGCGGCAGTATACATTATTTACCGATTGTTTCCTGAAAAAATTGTTACACTCGCAAATAGCCTTCTGGCGAAGGTCAAAAGCGGTAATGTTGTAATCAGGGTTCAGCTTGGCCATAAAATAGCTGTACTGGCCGTACCCTGAGCCTGCGTCAAGGATATGAGACACGTGTTTGTTGGCGTTAGCCCATATTCTAAGCTCGCGGTGAACGTGCCAGCTTTTCAGCAGAAAAATATCCATTAGTTTAAAGAATATTTTCCGTTGGCGGGTGGTGCTGTTAAAAATCAGCGCCAGTGTTGATTCAATACGTTGACAGTCCATAGACCGTTTTATATACTCCTATTAGTCGTTAGTATTATGGTTTCGTTGGTTTTCTTCTTCTTTTATTTTTCTGAAAACATCTTCCATGTGTTGCACATAGTCAAGGCTTTCATCCATATAAAACTCGAGTTCAGGTATTTTTCGTACCTGGTTTTTAATCTTTCCTGCCAGCTCGTGCCTTATTTCCCTTTTGTTTACCTCCAGCAGGTCCATAAGTTCCTGCCGGTTCTTTGGATTGAAAAAGCTAAGGTACACCTTGGCATACCCCAAATCGGGTGATACTTTAACACCGCTTATGGTAATGAAGTTACCTTTGAAAAGTGATGAAGATTTTTGCTGAAATATATCTCCCAGGTCCCGCTGTATCAGCTTCGCAAATTTTTCCTGCCTCCTGCTATCCATAAAAAATGACCTGCAAATATGATACTTTTTTGCAAAAAACAGGCCACAAGTTTACTCCCTGAAAAGCCCTCTCTGAGAACTGCTTACTGGCGCTCAGAAGCAGGGTGCATGAAGTATGGACTTGTAACCCGGCTACCGCAGGTTCTAATAATCCTAACGTTTTAAAACGTACATCATTGTGGAAATTATGCCGCTTTATTTAAATTGCACATCACAATGTCTGAACTGAAAACGGATCTTTATGATTTAAACCTGCTGAGCGACCAGGTAGGAAACGATACCATACTGCTGAAAAAATTTACTGATATGTTTTTAACCACCATGCCGGTAGATATGCAATTGCTGGAAGCAGCTATTAAAAGTGAGGATTGGGAGAAAAGCCGTTCAACTTCACATAAAATGAAATCGTCGTTTCTGATA
>DASPJH010000461.1:0-8701 GCA_035628715.1 Bacteroidia bacterium | reverse complement strand
AGGTACACCGCATTTTGCCACATGTGCAGGCCAAAACCCACCACGGCTGCAATACCCGGCAGGATGGTGGCAGCGGTAAACAACTTACGCTGGTATAGTAAACTGAAACCGATGCTTACCACAGCCAGGAAAGTAGCCGGTTCAAACGACACGTTTATAGCCAGTACAAATACTATACACATAAGGGCCAGCCATTTAAACTGGCGCTCGCTGTTGAAATAGCGGTAAATACAATATACATACAGCCATTTCAGTATTTCTTCCAGTGCGTGTTTATGCAGGTTATCAGCCCATGCAATAAAGTAATTGGAAAGTACTATTACTGTTCCCCCGATAAAAGCCTGTTTCTTATCTCCCAACAATGTTTCCAGTACCTTATATATAAGCAGGAACCACAGCATGGAAAGCAGTATAGGAAATATCCTCAGGGCAGGCTCGTGGGTAGTATCCAGTATTTTTGAATAGAAGCCCGCTAAAATATCAGGCAGGGCTGGGTAGTGGGTATAGGCGCCCCAGGTGGTATCACCCGGACCATCGTACAGATGTATGGGCAACCAGGCGCTTTTTGTAAAACCGTTTTCGTGGAAATAACGTACTGCCGATAAGGTGTTAATATCGCTGTATGAATCGCCGTATACATTATCACGCCCCTTGCCATTAGTAGTGGTAATGGTAAAAGTCCGCCAGCCAATCAGCAGGAAGCAGAAAATAAATATCGCCCACTTGTATTTATTGAGCAACTGAGGCTGGTTGTTCATTTTTTAAAGAAGATATAATCCCGTTAATTTTTGAATAAATATCCGCAGCCTGCATGTTTTTCATACAAAAGTTATCACCACCGCAGGGCAATACCTTGGTATGGTGTAAACAGGGTGAGCACTGCACGGCGAGGTAATGCACCTTGCGCCGCTGGCTATCAAAGGTATCGGGTGTAAAACGGTGTGCGGGATCGGTGGGTCCCCAAACGGATACGGTAGGCATGCCGGTTTTAAGCGCCACATATAACGGCGCAGAATCAACGGTGAGCATCATAGCGCAATCGTTATGAAGAAAACGGTAATACTCGGTAAATGAAAGTTTGCCGGCAGTATTAATAACCCTGCTTTTTATAGGCTCAAGGTATTTGCTGATAAACTCTTCATTTTCGGTCCGGTCGCCGGGTGCACCCATAAAGGCAATATGGTAATTGGTTTGTTCAGTAATCATCCGGCAAACCGCCTGCAAAATATCCAGCGGAATTTTACGCATATAGCTCAAATCGCTGCAAGTGTTGTTAATGGCGATGTATTTCTTTTCCGCTTCGTTAATACGGCCTGTGCCTCCTTCAACGGGTATGGTAAATTCGTAAAATTTGTCAACCCCCATCAGCCGAACCAGGCTTTTATAGTTGTCCTGTACCAGGCTGAACTGGTTGAAATAGCTGTTGTGCGTATTTAAAAAATTACGGAAATGCACCTTTTGCAGCTGAAAACCAAAACGGTTCAAAGCCATCGTCCATAATGAGAATATCGTGGTGAGTTTGGAGTACACTTCAAAATCCACCACCCACCGGTTTTTTAGCTTCCAGCTGTTAAACAGGATTTTCAGGGAGGAAGTGGCCAGTACAAAAATGTTCCTGTCTTCTATCGTCCAAACCTGGTCAAACAGGCGGGTAGGAACGATACCGGGAGCTACTCCTTTACCGGTTATCAGTATCATTTTTGCGTTGGGGTAACGTTTTTTGAGGGATAACAATGCATCGCTGGCCAGTAGCAGGCTGCCCAACCCCAGCATTTTTATGCTGATGATGTAATCGGGGGCTTTACGCAGGGTATGGTCTTTGCGAAGCAATAAGCCCAGCGGCCTTGCCAGCATGAGGTTAAAAACAACCAGCAATCCGCCCAGTATTCCGTCAATAATTTGCTTGGCGCGAAGTTTCATTATACTATACGACCAATCAAACTGGTGGTTGTGCTGCTTTCAATAAGCACATTTACGTAATCGCCGGGTTTCGTATTTTCTTTAGGAAAGATAACCGTTACATTCTGGTCGTTGCGGCCTTTGTGGTCGTTGGGCGATTTTTTTGAAGCCCCTTCCACCAGCACCTTGTATACGTTACCAACGTACTTTTTATTTTTTTGGGTAGAAATGCCTGTTTGCAGGCTAATAATTTCCTGTAGGCGGCGTTTTTTCACATCTTCCGGTATATCGTCCTTATAGCGGCGGGCGGCCAGCGTACCGGGGCGCTCACTATACATATACATATAGGCAAAGTCAAACTGCGCCCATTGTATTATACTTAATGTATCCTGGTGTTCTTCTTCCGTTTCGCTGCAAAATCCTGCAATTACATCTGTGGTGATACCGCAGTCGGGGATAATCTCGCGGATTTTATTTACCCGTTCCATATACCACTCCCGGCTATAAGTACGGTTCATCAGGTCAAGTATCCGGCTGTTACCGCTTTGCACAGGCAGGTGAATATAATTGCAGATGTTCTCATGTTTAGCAATGGTGTACAGTACTTCGTCGGTAATATCTTTCGGATGGGAAGTAGAGAAACGCACTCTTAAATCCGGGCTTACCTGCGCTACCATTTCCAGCAGCCGGGCAAAGTTCACGGTTTCGGTTTCATTTTCAGTACGGGTCCATTTATAAGAATCAACGTTCTGGCCCAGCAGGGTAACCTCTTTATAACCTCTTCCGGCCAGTTCTTTTGCTTCCTCCACTATCGAGTATGCATCCCGGCTCCGCTCGCGGCCACGGGTAAAAGGCACTACGCAAAAGCTGCACATATTGTCGCAACCACGCATAATGGATATAAAGGCGTTCACCCCATTGGTGTTCAGCCTCACAGGAGTAATCTCAGCATAGGTTTCTTCGCGTGAAAGCAGAACGTTCACTGCCTTTTGCCCATCGTCTACTTTGGCCAGCAGGTTGGGCAGGTCGCGGTAGGCATCCGGACCTACTACAATATCCACCATTTTTTCCTGTTCCAGCAGTTTGGCTTTCAGGCGCTCGGCCATGCAGCCCAGTACGCCAACCACCAGTTCAGGGTTCCTGTTTTTCATGCTTTTCAGCTCGTTCAGGCGGCCCCAAACCTTGCTTTCAGCATTTTCACGAATGGCGCAGGTATTCAGGAATATAACATCGGCGCCCTCATCAGTGGTAATGGTTTTATAGCCTTCTTTTGAAAGTATCGAGGCGATAATTTCGCTATCGCTAAAATTCATTGCGCACCCGTAGCTTTCAATGTAAAGGTTACGCGTGGCTTTAGCGGTATCAAAGGTTTCAGTAATAATATTGTCTCCGGCAAGCGTTTGCATAAGAACTCGCGAAGATACAATTTTAATACCGGAAATAAAGGATATTGGAGCCTGAATGAGCAGCCTGGAATTTAACAGACAGACCGCTTTCCGGTATTTTCTATATATTACGAAAAAATTAGTTTATGGCTTCCTACGTTTTTTTGTATTTATTAATGATGTTAACGCCTGCCGATGAGCAGGAAACCAAGCTTAAATGCGCGGATTTTAAAACAGGCAAGTTTAAGCAACTGGATGAGAATAAAAATGAAATACCGTACAGCATGGAGCGCAACGATAGCTTGCAGGTTGAGTACGATGAAAAAACAAAGGCTACAACCACATTGCAGGTAGTGTGGACCGGAGAGTGCACATATTACCTTAAATACCTGGAAGGCCAGGATAACCGTAATGAGGAAGCGGACGGCCAAAACCTGATGGTGGAGATTATTGAAACCAAAAAGAATATGTATAAATATGCTGCATGGTTTGAGAACAGTGAATCAATAAAAGTATATGGCTGGGTAAAAAAACTGGATTAATTTTTATGATAAAATACCCGGCATTATTAATAGCTGTGATATTTATATCCTGCAAGCAGGAGAAAAAACGCCCTGCAGGTACCCACCCCCCCGCTAAGGAATTACAAACAGCTTTTAATTGCACCGACCTGAAAGAAGGTACCTTTCGGATGGCGTTTTATGCGGTACCCGATGACACCGCTGTTGTAACCCGCAAAAACAATTTACAGACGGAGTATTACCGGGCATCGAAGTTTGAGGTAACTACCCGGATGAACTGGACAGATTCCTGCGCTTATGAAATAACAATGGTGGAAACCAACGACCCGCCTTCGAATAAAGATAAAGGCAAAAAAGCGTTGGTACGGATAACAAAACGGCAAAATGACACCATATACTTTGTTTCAAAATTTGACGACCCAAACCTGCCGGAACATAAGGGCTGGATGGTGAAAACGGGGGAGTGAGCTTATATTCTTCCTGTACAACCTTTGTTAGTTGTAAAGCGTTCAGGTAATTATGCTAAAACTATTTATACCCATAGTTTTATTTCTTTTTTTAGGTTGTAAAAAAGAAGAACCTAAAAAGGAAAGAACCTGTCAGGACGAAATGGCGGAGTATGATCCGGCGTACTTATATGCAGCCCTACACGATATCCGCAGGCTTGCCTGGGAAACTAACAATCCTGAAAGAAAGGTCGTGCAACTTATTCCTTACCGGGTTGATAAGTATTACAAAATTCTCGATGCAGTCAGGAAAACGGGAACGCCCCAGTCAGACAGTGTTTTCAATAAATTCAGAATTCCTTACACGGTTCCGGAGAGATTACAGTTTTTAACAATTTACCTTGAAGACAGTGTCAAATCCGTAAATGATACTGTATTCATGAATTTAATCAGAAACTATAACCTTTCTTTTCATGGGTATACGCAGGCGACACGTGGACAGGGTTGGATTACTATGAAAACGTGCCCGATAATAAATGTATATGCGTTAGCGAGTAAATTTCATGAAATAGGTTATCATGCTGATGCTAATGGTGGCCACGGTAATTTATCAACCGCTCCTTATTCAAGTGTAAAGGTTGATTTTTATAACGACACAGTAAATAACTCAACCAAAGTGGTTTTCTTTATAGGAATGGGAGATTGCCCGTCCGGCTGCCAGAAGAAGTATACATGGGAGTTTGAAGTTGACGCCGGCTACAATGCAAAGTTTATTAAAAGCTATGGTAATATGTTCAGGTGATTTTTTGATTTCCCAAAATATTGTGTTACCTTTGCCGTCCTTTAAAACGAATACACGCAAGATGAAAGCTGATATACATCCCAAAAATTACCGCATGGTGGTATTCAAAGACATGTCATGCGACTATGCCTTTATGACCCGCTCTACAGTTGAAACCCGCGATACCATTGTGTGGGAAGACGGAAAAGAATACCCGCTTTATAAACTGGAGATTTCTTACAAATCGCACCCATTCTTCACCGGCAAATCAACCCTGATAGATACAGCTGGTAGGATTGATAAATTCCGCAAGCGTTACGCTAAAAAATAAGTTTGGTTTAAAACTTATTTTATAATATTGAAGCCCCCTTTACTAAAGGGGGCTTTTTTATTATTGTGGCATGAACATTACCCTGTTTGACGATAAGAACCGTATTAACCTGCTCCCCCTTACCTTTACCCGCCCCGTGGGCGATTTGCGGGTGGGTATCCTCACCTCAACCGAGCGCTGGCAAAAGCTGGCTAAGCAGTTCAGTATCAACGCAACTGTTAGCTTTAAAACGCAACATTACCTTTCCACATTGTTTCCTGCCAATTATGGCAGTGACAACTTATTTATTAACGGCGGACTGATTACCGGTGAAGCCGGTGGAAGGGAAATACTGAACCTTGAACCGGGTACGGCGCTATACTTCCAGAACACGCTGGCAGCTGTGAGGCTAAACAAACAGGAAGCTGAAACTTTTTCACCGGATACTTATGAGCCCGCTCAGAAAAAGCATCTCGATCCTTTGCAGGCAGTTAAGATTGCCGCCCCCCATGATATTTTTATGCTGAATGATAAGGCCATACGGTGGGATTTTGAATTGCTTACCAAAGGCCGCCTCAGCAAAAAACTTAGTGACACCAACCGGGTACTGGGAGCTGAAAATGTATTTGTGGAAGAAAGCGCCAATGTGGAGTGCGCCATATTAAATGGCACAACCGGGCCCATATACATAGGTGAGGACGCTGAAGTGATGGAAGCTAGCGCTATACGCGGGCCGTTTGCGTTGTGCGAACACTCGCAGCTGAAGCTTAACACAAAAGTATATGGTCCTACCACCGTAGGCCCGCACAGCAAGGTGGGAGGGGAGGTGACCCGCAGTATGGTAATGGGCTACAGCAACAAAGGCCACGATGGCTTTTTGGGCGACAGTGTATTGGGCTACTGGTGCAACCTGGGAGCTGATACCAACAACAGTAACCTTAAAAACAACTATGCTGATGTGAAGCTGTGGGACTACGAAACCAAACGTTTCAAGCAAACCGGCCTGCAGTTTTGCGGGCTAATAATGGGAGACCACAGCAAGTGCGGTATCAATACTATGTTTAATACGGGCACTGTGGTAGGCATTTGCGCCAATATTTTCGGGGCGGGGTTCCCGAGGAACTTTGTTCCCGATTTTGCCTGGGGCGGTTCGCAGGGATTTGAAACCTACAAACCTGATAAAGTGTTTGAAACTGCCGAAC
This sequence comes from Bacteroidia bacterium, assembly GCA_035628715.1. Lineage (GTDB taxonomy): Bacteria > Bacteroidota > Bacteroidia > UBA8524 > UBA8524 > SB11. Next base: position 2,157 of record DASPJH010000461.1, on the reverse strand, counting down.
TGGTATACCGCCGCCGGGGTAAAAATCTCACACAGGAAGAGAAAGACGTGCTGAACGCCGTGTTTGAGCAAACAAAGGAGCACCGGTATTGGGAAAATAAAACAGCAGCCAGTTAAAAGTTAAAAGTTTGATGTTTGGAGTTGGAAACACATAACATCAAACATCAAATTTCTAACTTCAAACTCCTGATCTTAAAAAATAAAACTTAAAACAATAAAACTGAAAAAGGAATGCGTAAGACGATTATCGCCGGAAACTGGAAAATGAATAAAGTGGCTGATGAAGCCATGGGGCTGGTGTCAGAAATTGTGAATATACACCGGGATGAAGTAAATAATAGTGCCGAGGTAGTAATTATACCACCGTTTGTTCATTTAGGCGGAGTAGGAAGCCTGCTGAAAAACTCAGCCGTAAAACTGGGCGCCCAAAATTGCAGCGAGCACGACAGCGGCGCTTATACAGGTGAAATTTCAGCGGCTATGCTTACATCATATAATGTAAAGTATGTAATTATCGGCCATAGTGAACGCCGCCAGTATTACGGTGAAACCAACGCCCTGCTGGCTAAAAAAGTTGATATAGCATTGAAACACGGCCTTACGCCTATATACTGCTGCGGCGAAACTATTGACGAGCGCAATGCGGGTAACCACTTTACAGTTAATGAAACACAGGTAAGCGACGGACTTTTCCATCTTTCAGCCGATGAAATAAAAAACGTGGTGATTGCCTACGAGCCGGTTTGGGCAATTGGTACCGGGGTAACCGCTTCAAGCGCGCAGGCCCAGGAAGTACATGCTTATATCCGCAGCCTGCTGGCCGGTAAATATGGAAATGATGTAGCCCAGGGTATAACTATACAATATGGAGGCAGTATGAAACCCGATAACGCTGCCGAACTGCTGGCCCAGCCTGATATTGACGGCGGCCTGATAGGCGGGGCCTCGCTTAAATCGAGGGATTTTATTGAGATAATTAAAGCCGCCCGCTGATGCAGTACCTTGAATTTGAAATACCCTGCAACAGCGAGCTGGGGGAAATACTGGTGGCTGAATTATCCCAGATTGGCTTTGACAGCTTTTTGCAGGAGGAGGACTTTATTAAAGCCTACGTAGAAGAAAGCCTGCTGAACTTTGAGGAATTGAGGCTGGTGCTGGACTATTACGGTATTTCTTCAGAAACAGTTAATAAAACCCTGCTGGAAAATAAGAACTGGAACGAGGTATGGGAAAGCAATTACCATCCTGTGGTTATTGGTGATAAATGCTATATACGGGCCAGCTTTCATGAGGCTAAGCCTCAATACCCTTATGAAATACTGCTTCAGCCCAAAATGTCGTTCGGAACGGGGCACCACGCTACCACCGCGCAAATGATGGAATTAATGCTGGTTACGGATTTTCGAAACAAAACCGTGCTGGATATGGGGTGCGGTTCAGGATTATTAGCTATCTTAGCGTATAAGATGGGCGCCAGCCAGATTACCGCGGTGGATAATGATGAGTGGGCATATAAAAATACCCTCGAAAATATTTTTAGAAATAAAATTCAGCATACTGATGTGATACTGGGTGATATTGAGGATGTAAAGAACGAAAAGTTTGATATTATCCTGTCCAACATTACTAAAAATATCAATATAGAACTGTTTCCCTCTTACCAGGAAATGATAGAGAAGAGTGGTAAGCTTATTGTATCTGGTTTCTTTGAAACCGACCTTGAGGAGATCACTTCAAACGCAATAAAATACGGATTCAGGCTGTTAAGCAATAAGACAAAAAACAACTGGATAGCCGCCATTTTTACTTATGATGAAAAGATTTAAACCTGTTTACACCCTATTCTTAACTGCCCTGCTGTTATTTATCAGCCAATCGGTTTTCGGACAGAAAAGCTTCGGTCGCGAACCGGAAAAATTCATAAAAGAGCTTGAATCTTTTATGAATAAGAATGAATATCCTAAGGCGCAACTGGCATTTGCTGATTTTAAAATAAAATTTGATGCTAAGCGCATACCGGATAACGAGTTGCAGCGGATAATTATTACCTGCAACGAAATGCTGGACAAGAAAATGAAGCCCAGCCCCGATTTTGAAAGTTTTTTAAAAACTGTTACCGGTTTTATTAACGCGGGCAAAATGGAGAGCCATTATATGA
>DASPJH010000460.1:0-2367 GCA_035628715.1 Bacteroidia bacterium | reverse complement strand
CCGAGGGAAAATCGCTGCTGATAAAAAAGGCTGCTAAAAAGCGGGAGCAGAAAGAAGAACTGCCCGGGAAAGAAGAAACCACCCAGGAACCACCTTCTGAAGCTACCACTAACGAAATAGCTGAAACCGGTATGGGATTAGTGATTGATAAGAATTTTCCGGATGCCAATAAAAATATTGCGCTGCATGTAAGCGCCCAGGTGGGGACTATTGTTAAAATTACCAACCCGGCCAATAACCGGGAGGTGTATGTACGCGTAGTTGGTCAGCTGAAAACTGATGCTAAGGGCGTAATAATTATGATTTCTCCTGAAGCTGCTAACCAATTGGGAGCCAGCCTTACGGAAAAAGTGAAGCTTACTCTCAGCTACACCAGATAATGTATATTTGCCGCCGTGCAGGTGTGGACAGCTATAAAAAACCATTATTTTACAACCGGATGTTTACTGTTATGCCTGGGTTTTCCATTGTTCGGGGTTACCCCGGCTTTTATGAGCATTGGCACTGTAGTATGCACCCTGGCTTTCTTTCACGGAAATATTGCAGATAACCTAAAAAAGCTGACCTCGCTGCCTGTATTGCTATTCATTATTTTATGGGTTTGGATTTTAATAGGCGGCTTGTACAGCACCGATACCAAGCGCTGGTGGGACATTTGCTCGCGTAAGCTGCCACTGTTGTTGCTGCCACTGGGTTTTGCATCCGTTTCATTAACCAAAAAACAGGTATGGGGCATTCTTTTATTTTTTAATGGGGTAATTACCTTTTTCGCCATTGCCAGCACTATTTATTATTTTAATCATTTTGAAGCTATAAATGCCAGCCTTATAGAGTCTAAGGCGGTGCCTGTATGGCCTGTAGAGGATGGCATATCACATATATACTTTGGCGTGCTGATGAGCTTCAGTATAGTGAACTGCCTGTATTTTACACTAACCGAAAAACAACCAGTGCTTTTTAACCGCGACCGTATATTATTTTGCGGTTTAGGCCTGCTGAATTTTGTTATTATCCACTTATTAAGTGCCCGTACCGGGCTGGTAGCACTGTATGGCGGACTGGGAGTTTTAATTCTGTATACCGTTTGGCAATACCGCCGGGTTAAAATGGTTTGGCTCACACTGGTTATCCTGCCGCTGATACCGGTAATTGCCTACGCTGCCCTGCCATCATTCAGAAATAAAATTATTAATTCGGTAAAGGATATTGAAATTAACCGTTCGGGCGGAGATATTAACCACCGCTCATTCAGTATGCGGCTGGAAGCCTGGAAAACGGGTATTGATATTATTGAACAGCATCCGGTAACCGGCATGGGTCCCGGCGATTTGTACCGTGAAATGCATGCTCAGTATGATAGAAACCAGACCATCCTCTGGCACGAAAACCGGGTAATGCCTCATAACCAGTTTATTGAGAACGGGGTGCAACTGGGGCTGTTATATGTGCTTTTACTGTTAATTGTAGTGTTTTGGCCGTTACTGCATTATAAACAAACCAATCCGCTGCAATGGTGCGTATCGGCGCTTTTCTTTTTCGCCATGTGCTTTGAATCTTTGCTGGAAAGGCAGATTGGGGTTACAGCGTTTCCCTTGGTGGTGTTTCTTACGGGGTATTTGGGTAGCAATAAAAATTTATAAAATTTTTTTTCTTCCTCATTAAACCTTCCCTTCCTTCTGCTATCATACCTACAAAGAATAAATAATTAAAAGTATGAAACGATTAGTAGTAGTAATTTTTGCGACTTTGTTTGCAGTAAGCGCCTTTGCACAGGATAAAGCAGAAAAGAAAGGAAAGCATAAACACACGCCCGAGCAAAGGGCTGAAAAAGTTGCCAGCAAATTAAAAGAAAAACTAAGCCTTACTGATAGCCAGACGGTAGCGGTAAAAACCATTACACTGGAGGCTGCCCAAAAGAAAATGGAAATAAAAGCCGACACTACCCTGGATAAAACTGCCCGCAAGGAAAAGATGAAAGCCATCAGGACGGATGCCGATGCTAAGATTAAAGCCGTGCTTACTGCAGACCAGCAAGCTAAGTACGATGAGATGAAGAAAAAGAAAGAGGCGAAACGGAAAGAGAAGAAGAATAAGAAAAAGAAACACGACAAGGTGGATACCGACGACAACGGTAAAGCCGGTCATAAAAAGCGTGAAAACTAAGCCTACTTTATATTTTGCAGAATAGCGGCCAATGGCCGCTATTTTTTTTGTTTGCCGGTTGTGGTAGGTTTGTAGGACAATGGACGCATCGGCATTAAAACAAGTAGACTTAGAAAAGTATAATTATTTGCTGCCGGATGATAAAATTGCGCGCTATCCGCTGCCTAACCGGGATGAGTCGAAACTGCTGGTTTATAACCACGG
>DASPJH010000459.1:0-3005 GCA_035628715.1 Bacteroidia bacterium | reverse complement strand
CCGGTAACATAAGGCACAGCAAACTCATAGGCGTAAAAGCACCGCTGTACGGTAACGTTGTTAGAGGGTTCAAAACTGGGTCGTTCCCTGTCGTGTATCTTGGCCATACTATTTACAAGAAGGCAAAAATAGCAAAGATTTGCTGCCTGCCAACAAACCTTTGGTGTATTGATGCGTTATGCTGAAATTTTAAGTTGTACACGTGAGGGGGAGGAAAGGTTCAGGGGTTAACAATTACTTTCCGGATTAAAACCCAGAGCTGTGAAATTACTGCGTGCCAAAGGGTTCAAAACCATTACTGCCCGAGACATTCCGTTAGGCAGAATTTGTTCGCACATTTTCGCGATTCCATTTTGCCCTCCAGCCGGGAACCGGTTATTAAATCCTATTCTATTTATACCTGGCGGAAAGGCAAAAGGCTTGGGCAAATACCGCCAGGTATGAATAAAATAGGATTTTATATGCTATTTAGAATAGCAATTCCTCCTAAACTCCTTGTCGCCATTCGGGAATCTTAGAAGGAAGAACGTTAGCTGTCCCTCTGTCTTTAGCTGGGAATAAGGGATGGGATGGGATTTTTAACGTTGCAAATGTTTCAAACACTAATGGTTTAAAACCTGCTCCCGGCAACGCAAGGTTATTTTTGTTAATATTTGCTTGCTATCTTATAACCCCACTTATATTGAATACGTTTTTATTTAAACCGTTGTTTGACAAAATCTCTCCACATATCCATTCCTCAACCTTGCCACGAAACTGGCAAAAAATGACTGCTGCTGAAAAAGGCCGGTTTTGCAATGCTTGCCAGAAAGTGGTGGTAGATTTTACTAAACTGTCGGATGCAGAAATTATAAATTATTTTGCCGGCACAAACGGTAAAACCTGCGGGCGTTTTACTTCAGGGCAATTGAGCCGCTCAATTGAAACAGAAAAACCATATAACTCCTCTTTCAATTATCGCTTCTTTACAACAGTTTCATTGTTGCTGGGGTTAAGCATGCCTTTGGCCGCGCATAATGCAGCAAAAGACAATATGGTTACGGAAACAATAGCTGGTGGAAACCCTGTAATTGAGAATAAAACCATAAAACCAGGAACAGATAACAAGATTATTTTACGGGGACAGGTGCGTGATTCCGTTGCACATGAAGGCTTGGTAGGCGCGACTGTTATAATTAAAGGAACACGTTTTAAAACCAATACCGATATAAATGGAAATTTTGAGTTTAAATTACCAGGAAACTACAGGGATTCAATTTTTTTGGTTAAAATAAAATATCTGGGGTATATTACTAAAATAATAACTCATGTTAAACCGTCCGAAACCCCATTTTTAAGTATCTCCCTTGAAGAGGCTATATTGGTCTTAGCTGGTGAAGTAATTATAATAAAGCAAACACCCTGGAAAAAATTTAAAAACAGGATAAAAGGATTTTTCAGGAAAATATTTTAATTGCCTGAATTATGACAAAGACGGTATACGCTCACCGATTGCTATTTTGCCGCATCGCCGGAACGACCCAGCTTTTACAAGTTATTCAGTTTACTCACGAACTAACCCCTGTAATAACAAAATACACAATAACCGACAGCACTACCGCTAAAGCAACAGCCACCATTAGCCGCAGCCTTAACTGAAACTTAAAGAATTTCCAGGCCAGTGCAATGGTAGCCACCGGCGTTAATAGCATTATAATCCATCCAATAATACCCATTCATTATTCTACAAATAAATCCGCATTTGGTTTATAAAGGGTACCAAAACCATATTCAGTGGTTTTACCAAAATGCAATTTTATAGCTGGCTGGCGGGGCAAAACCTTTTTCATCTAACCAAGGCTAAAGTTTCGTTGCCAGTTTGCAAAGTATAAGCGGTAAAAAACCTGCGTACACTTAATTAGTTCCTTTAAATCAATTGATTAGTTAAAATATCAAAATTCCTTCTTGCCAGTTTCAATTTTATTTTGTTAAATTTTAAAACCTCATATTGTTGAAAATATAAACAAATTAAAGAATATGTTAGACGATACGTATGTGCTGCCGGTAATTGATGGTATTTCAGCGGGCTTTCCATCCCCCGCACGGGATTACATGGAAGAAAGCATTGACCTTACCCGCGAGCTAATCAAACACCCGCACTGGACTTTTTTAGGCAGGGTGAAAGGCCGCTCTATGACCGGTGCAGGCATTGACGAGGATGACTTGGTGGTGATAGACCGCTCGCTGGATGGAACGCACGGGCGGGTAGCACTGTGTTGTTTTGATGGGGGGTTCACCCTGAAACGCCTGCACTATGCTAACGATGAATTATACCTGATGCCTGCTAATCCCCATTACCAGCCGGTGAAGGTAGAGCCTGAGAACGATTTCAGTGTATGGGGCGTGGTTACCTATGTAATTAAGAAAGTATGATAGCGCTGGTAGACTGCAATAATTTTTATGCCTCGTGCGAGCGGCTTTTCAGGCCCGACCTGAAGGGGAGGCCCGTTATTGTATTGTCTAACAACGACGGTTGCGTAATAGCCCGCAGCGAAGAGGCTAAACAACTGGGCGTAGGTATGGCCGTCCCTGCCCACGAGGTAGAACCCTTAGTGAAGAAGCACGGCATAGCGGTGTTTTCCTCCAATTATGCGCTGTATGGCGATATGTCAAGGAGGGTGATGGCTACACTATCCATGTTTGCCCCTGAAATAGAAGTATACTCTATTGATGAGGCATTCTTAAACCTGGCGGGGGTGGAAATTAAACACCTTTCAGCCTATGCACAGGAAATTGTAAAGGTAGTTACCAAAAATACGGGCATACCTATCGGTATTGGTGTTGCGCCTACCAAAACCCTGGCTAAGGTAGCTAACAGGCTTACCAAGCGGAACCTGCATGTTAAAGGCGCATGGGTAATACACAATAAACCCGAAAGCATTGAGGATGCCCTGCGGGTAACTCCCATTGGCGATGTGTGGGGCATAGGCTGGAGCCATAAAAAACTAATGAAAACAAACCGTATA
>DASPJH010000458.1:0-5460 GCA_035628715.1 Bacteroidia bacterium | reverse complement strand
CGCATATATACTGATTTATACCATCATCCTTACGGTAGTTTGCGGGGTGGTACTGGCTACGGCTTCTATGGGGCTAAAACCTCTGCAGGAAGCAAACAAAGAGCTGGAGAAAAAAACCAACATCATCAGTACAGTAATGAGTACTGAAGGAATGGATAAAAAACAGGTGGTGGAAACCTATAATACCCGTGTAAATGATTTTGTTGTGGATTATAACGGCAAAAAAATTGAGGGTAAAAAGGGGGGTGAGATTGACGTGGCAAAAGAATATAAAAAGCCCCTGGAAGAAAGAATGTTCCCGGTTTACGAAATAAAAAGCGAAAGCAATCCCGACCAAATTGAATACTATGTTGTTCCTGTATTTGGGTTTGGCTTGTGGAACAATATCTGGGGTTTTGTTTCCCTGAAAAGCGATCTTAACACCATTAACGGTGTAAGATTTCAGCATACCGGTGAAACTCCTGGTTTGGGTGCCCGTATTGCTGATGACGAAGCTGTTCCATCCCGTTACATCGGCAAAAAACTGTTTGATGAAAAGGGCGAGCTAAAATCAGTGGTGATGCAAAAAGGCGAAGGAAACAACTATGATAACGAGCCACATAAAGTGGACGGCATGAGTGGAGCCACCCTTACCGGTAAAGGTGTTAACAACATGCTGGCCGACTACTTTAAAGCTTACCAGAACTATTTTAAATCCATTAATACTACCACAACTCTTAAATAATACAGATATGGCTACTGCAACAGCAACCTCGCAGGAGGTAGTAAAACCAAAAGAAGGCCTGTTTTCAAAAAAGAACAGGAAGCTGCTTAGCGACCCATTGGACACCAACAACCCTATTACCGTTCAAATCCTGGGTGTTTGTTCAGCGCTGGCGGTTACGGTACAAATAAAGCCGGCGTTATTTATGGCCCTGGGCTTAACGTTTGTAACCTGCTTTTCTAGTCTTATCATATCCTTTTTACGCAACAGCATACCGTCACGCATCCGTATCATTGTACAGCTTGCCATTGTATCGCTTTGGGTAATTTTGGTGGATGAGATATTAAAAGCCTATGCATATGATGTGTCCAAACAGTTATCTGTTTTCGTAGGGCTTATCATTACCAACTGTATCGTAATGGGTCGTTTGGAAGCATATGCCATGGCCAACAAGCCCTGGCCTTCATTTCTTGATGGTTTAGGAAACGGCTTGGGATATGGTGCGATACTTTTAACACTCGGAGTTTTTAGGGAGTTACTGGGTGCCGGCACTCTGTTCAAAGGCTTCCCATTTGAAATAAAAGTATTTGAATCACTGGGCATACCTTTCGTTGGAAACGGCCTTATGATGCTTCCTGCCGGAGCCTGTATACTTATCGGTCTGCTTATTTGGGCGCAACGTGCCCGCAACGGATATTCAGAAGCTGATTAATTTTCTAACTACTAAAAGAAATTAAAGAGATGAACTTAGTTAACCTGTTTGTAAAATCGATTTTTATAGACAACATGATATTCGCCTACTTTTTGGGTATGTGCTCATACCTGGCGGTATCTAAAAAAGTGTCTACAGCTTTTGGATTGGGTTTGGCAGTGGTATTTGTACTAGGTCTTACCGTTCCGCTTAATTGGCTGGTGCAAACCTATTTCCTGAACGAGGGTGCCCTTGCCTGGATAAGCGATGATTTTAAAAATGTCGATCTTAGCTTTCTTAGCTTTATCGTGTTTATATCTGTAATTGCGGCTTTTGTGCAGCTTACTGAAATGGCGGTAGAGAAATTCTCACCTTCACTGTATAACTCGCTGGGTATATTCCTGCCTCTTATTGCGGTAAACTGCTCTATTTTGGGTGGTGCGCTGTTTATGCTGGGCCGCCCCTATAACTTTGCCGAGGCTGCTACATTCGGCTTTGGTTCAGGTATAGGCTGGATGCTGGCTATTGTAGCCCTGGCCGCTGTAAGGGAAAAACTGAAGTATTCAGACGTTCCAAAACCGCTGAAAGGATTGGGCATCACCTTCCTGATAGTAGGTTTGATGTCGTTCGGCTTTTTAAGTTTCATGGGTTTCACTTTATAATTAAGGATACAAAAGAGTATGTTATTAGCTATAAATCCCGCCGTAATTGCTGCAAGCGCCATTGTATTTACACTGGTAATTATATTGCTGGTAGTGTTGCTGCAGTTTGCCGCTAAAAAGCTGGTGCAGCAGGGCGATGTTCAAATTGAGATCAACGGTGAAAAAACCATTAGCGTACCTGCCGGGGGAACACTGCTGAGCGCACTTTCCAACGAAAAGATGTTTCTTCCCTCTGCCTGTGGCGGTGGTGGTACCTGTGCCATGTGCAAGTGCCAGATTACCGAAGGCGGCGGCGATATTTTGCCTACGGAAACCGGCCATATTAACCGCCGTATGCAAAAAGACCACTGGAGGCTTGCCTGCCAGGTGAAGGTGAAGAACAACATGAAAATTCATGTGCCGGAAGAAATATTCGGAATTAAGAAATGGGAATGCGAAGTGGTGAGTAACTACAACGTGGCCTCATTTATTAAAGAGTTTGTGGTAAAGCTGCCCGAAGGTGAAAACATGCACTTTGAAGCGGGTGGTTACATCCAGATTGACGTACCCGAGTGCACTGTTGACTATAAAAATATTGATATTACTTCTCACCCCCGTATGGGTAAGGCGCCTAACGAATTCCAGGCGGAGTGGGATAAATTCAAGCTGTGGGACCTGAAAATGAAAAACCCGGAGCCTATTTTCCGTGCGTACTCAATGGCCAACCACCCGGCTGAAGGTAACATCATCATGCTGAATATACGTGTGGCCACCCCACCGTGGGACAGGACCAATAACAAGTGGATGGATGTGAACCCCGGCATTTGTTCGTCCTACGTATTTAATGCAAAACCCGGTGATAAAGTGACCATTTCAGGCCCTTACGGCGAATTCTTCATCAAGCCTACAAAAGCCGAAATGATATATGTGGGTGGTGGTGCCGGTATGGCTCCTTTGCGCTCGCATTTGTTCCACCTGTTCCATACGCTGAAAACAACCGACCGTAAAGTAACTTTCTGGTATGGTGGACGCTCAAAACGCGAATTGTTTTATATTGAAGATTTCCGCGAGATTGAGCGCCAGTTCCCTAACTTTAAGTTCCATATCGTTCTTTCAGAGCCTTTGCCTGAAGATAACTGGATTCCGAAGAAAAGTATTGACGATCCTGCCGGCGAAGGTTTTACAGGCTTTGTTCACCAGGCTGTTATTGACCAGTACCTGAGCAAACACCCTTCTCCCGAAGATATTGAATACTATTTCTGCGGGCCTCCTATGATGAACGCCGCCGTGCTGAAAATGTGCGACGACTGGGGAGTACCCAAAGAAAATGTATCGTTTGACGACTTTGGAGGATAATCCGTCCTTCAAGCTATAATACTAAAACCCTTTCCATTGTGGAAAGGGTTTTTGTTTTTAAGGGGGTATTAACTGTACTTAAAGGAATATTACGGGCAGCAATTCTTTTGTCACCCTGAAGAACCGTAAGGGTGAACTTGAAGGGCGACAAAGAAACGGTATTAATTAATATCAAAGCTATATTACTTACCGCTTATGAGGTCAATAGTGTACTCAATAAGAATAACTGGCAGTAATTAAGAATTTTCAGGTTACTACAATTTTTAACCTTATTCCTCACTTTTCAGATTATTCCAAAACAAAACCGCTGTTATAAAGGTTACTATCATTAAACAGCACAGGCACTTATGAAGAGTGCCGGGCTGGTGTAAACAAACTAAACACACTATGGAGTTATTCTTAGGCGGCGTTGTAGTAGCCATTCTTGTATTTATTCTGGTAATGTACCTTATGGGAAAAAGAATGCCGGTTTCGCATACATCCACCCTCAGCCACAAATTTTTTGCGCCCGTTGACAAAGTTTGGAAAATGATAACCGATTTACCTACTTACTCTAACTGGAGAGGCATTAAGGTGGAGCAAATGGGACCTAAAAAATGGAAAGAAACCGTACAGGGCAAGCCAGTGATTATGGAGGAAACCGAACGGGTGGAGAATAGCAGGTACGTTACCCGTATCTCTAATGAAAATCGTCACCTGCAATATGGCGGACAGTGGGTATTTGAGTTTGTGCCTGAAAAAGACGGCAGCACGGTGGTGACCATTACTGAAAACGGAGAGGTTTACCAACCCATTATGCGGTTTATCAGCAAATATTTTTACGGTCATAATACCACAAAGCGCATTTACCTTGTAAAGCTGGAAAAAGCATTACAGGAGGGAAAATAATTGTATCAGTCCTTTAAATTAAAAATTGGTCCTGACACATAGTAGCGTCCTTTCCGGATTTCCGGAAAGGATTTTTTTATTTATGCCCTGCCTTCTTCCCTATATATTTGAACAATGGCTCCTTTAGTTCTGCTTGGCAGCGCCCGCAAAAACAGTGACACACAAAGGCTTGTGGAAATACTGTTTGAAGGTAAGAAATACAGACTTACTGATTTACTGGATTATACTGTAGAGCAATATAACTATGATGAAACCTACAGTGGCAGCGACCGGTTCATGGAAATTACAAATGCTGTTTTAGCTCATAATACAATAGTGTTTGCCACCCCTGTATACTGGTATGCCATGAGCGCTTATATGAAAATATTTTTTGACCGCCTGACGGATATAGTCAGCTCACAAAAACATATAGGCCGCCAATTAAAAAGCAAGCGTACATTTTTTATTGCCGTGGGTGCTGACGCTGAATTGCCCGATGGCTTTGAAATACCGTTTAAACGTACTTCGGAATATTTGGACATGCAGTTTGAAGGTGGATTTTACTGCCCGGTAAACGAGCTGCTGCAACCACAGCTGTTAAAACAAAAAGCAGAAAATTTTTTAGCTCTTATAAAATAAAATTCCCTGCCGGATGATGCATCAGGTAATTTATATATATATATACTCAATTACTCTCTTTCCTGGGCATCCACCACGGCAATAGTAACCATGTTCACTATCTCGCGGATGCTGCTGCCCAGCTGAAGAATGTGCACCGGTTTTTTCATACCCAGCAATACTGGCCCTATTGCTTCCATACCGGCAGCTTCCTGCAACAGCTTATAGGCAATATTTCCTGATTCGAGGTTAGGAAAAATCAATGTATTCACCCCCTGGTCAACCAGTTTTGAAAAAGGGAAATTATCCTTCATCATTTCGTTATTCAGTGCTACGTTGGCCTGTATATCGCCGTCAACAATCAGTTCAGGGTGGGTTTGATGAAGTATACCGGCAGCTATGGCAGCCTTGCGGGGACTCTCTCCTTTACCCGAACCAAAGTTGGAATATGAAAGAATAGCTACTTTCGGCTCCACATTAAACCGGCGTATTTCGTCAGCGGCCAACAGGGTAATCTGAACAAGTTCTTCAGCAGTTGGGTTAAAATTCAGCGTAGTGTCGGCAAGAAATAACGGGCCCTTTTT
>DASPJH010000457.1:0-5419 GCA_035628715.1 Bacteroidia bacterium | reverse complement strand
ACCCTAATGCTGGTGTTGCAGCCCAACAAGCCGCCCTACCCTCCCGATAGCAGCGTGGAATGGTACAAAGACGGCGTGCTTATCCCCAACTCTGCCAACGATACATTACTGGTAACTGCCTCAGGCGTGTATAAGGCTGTTTTTAATGACAAAACCTGCAACGAATTTACCTACGAAGGCGATACCGTGTGGTATTCGTTTATCTACTGCGGAGGTGTGGGTATGAACGAAAATAGCAAAACAGATATTCGCCTGTATCCTAATCCCGCCCGGGATGTACTGGAAATACAGGTTCCGTTTCAGCTGCAGGACAGCGTGTACACCATTACCAGTATGCTGGGTAAAACAATGGCTACCGGGGTCATAGAAAACATAGCAACAGCTGTAAACATTGCCGGTATTGCTCCCGGAGTGTATATCTTACACCTGCAAAACCAGGCGGTGAAGTTTGTGAAAGAGTAGGGGTTCAAAATTGTAGGGGTTCAAGATATTGAACCCCTACAGAATATTGTGTCCGTACAATATACAACAGGTTGAAACCTGTTGCTATGAAAATTACCCCTATAGGTTAGGTTTAAACCTAACCTATAGGGGTAATTTTCATAAACCCTTTAATCCAAGGTCCTTTAAGCGTCCTCGCTTAAAGGGGCAAAAGTGTAAGCTTCGGGGGTTATATATTTAAATTAGCCTGGAGGCTAAAACTGGAGGGAGTCGAAGCGAGGACGCTTCGACGAACCCCGGTCCCTTTAAGCGTCCTCGCTTAAAGAATTACAGGTGTAAGCCTCCAGGCTTACTTATACTCCGTTTTTAAAAACGCTGGAAAAATAATATTAAGCAAAGCTATAAGCCTGAATGCTTAAGTTAGCTACAGCTTTAAACATGGGGACACCTAAGGAATAAACCAATGTTTAAACTTCAACCGCATTGCTTTAATAAATAAACTTTAAATTCGCCCCCTGTAAAAACTAAATCGCACTATTATGAATAAGAAGTTTTTTGTTCTGGCCATGGCCCTGCTGGCTATGGTTTCAGTAAATGCACAGGTAAAAACACCTGCGGCCAGTACTACCCAAACCCTTAAGCAGGGGTTTGCCTTGGGTGAAGTAACTATTGAATATTCACGCCCATCAGCCAAAGGCCGTGTAATTTATGGCGAACTTGTTCCTTACGGTAAAGTATGGCGCACCGGAGCTAACGCAGCTACCAAAATCACCATCACCGAGAAACTGAAATTTGAAGGTGAAGAAGTTGCTGCCGGTACCTACGCAGTGTACACTATCCCCAACAAAGACAGCTGGGAAGTGATGCTGTATAAAGACCTGACCCTGGGTGGTAATGTAGCCAACTACAACACTAAAGACGAAGTTATCCGCGTAAAGGTTAAGCCTGAAACAACCAAAGAAAAAACCGAAACCTTTACCATTAACCTGAATGATATCCGCAACGACTCGGCCACGCTTGAGTTTGTATGGGAAAACACCCGTGTGCCTGTACAGGTTACTGCTGATATTGACTCTAACATTATGGCCAGCATTGACAAGGCTATGAATGTTGACAGCCGCCCTTATTATACCGCTGCTTCTTACTACTACAACAACGGTAAAGACCTTAGCAAAGCCCTGGACTGGGTGAACAAAGCCGTTGAGCAAAATCCAAAAGCTTTTTGGGTAACTATGCTGAAGGCCCGCATTGAGCTGAAAATGGGCAAAAAAACAGAAGCTGTTGCTACTGCTGAAAACACAAAAAAGCTGGCCCAGGAAGCTAAAAACGACGATTACGTGAAAATGGCCGATGCCCTGATTAAAGAGGCTAACGGAACCAAAAACTAATTGGGACTGTATAAAGTATTTTAGTATAGAGTATAGAGTATAAAGTAATATAGCCCTGCCGTTAATACGGCAGGGCTTTTTGTTGTTAACCGGCCCAGTACCCACCGGCTGAAGCCGGTGGGTACTGAACGGAGTTGGATAAGTCGGCACCCCATTCAGTAGCCCTGTGACTTTAGTCCGGGGTCACAAGTCAGGGTTTTCTATTTCCCACTGAACCCCAATGTCGTTAAGTTAAAAGAACAAAGGATGGGCAGGGGATTGCGGGTAAGAGGGTTGATACGGGTCATGCTTGAAGAACCTGAGCATGACATTGCCATACCCACCGGATAAATCCGGCGGTTACTGAATGGATTTGATAAAAGGCTCCACCCTCATTCAGTAACCCCGCGACTTTAGTCCGGGGGTATGCGTACTTGCTTCAACTAACAAAACCCACAAATCATCGAAACAAGTCAGCTAAACTTCACGAGGTAAAATTACTGCCGTATATTAGCCCGAAATTTTTACGCTGTGTATCCTAACCTGTATTTCCTTTTTCAAGACCTTTTCGGGATAGAGATTGAGTTTCTCAAAATTATCCAGATGTTCGGCCTGATGATGGCCGTGTCGTTTGTTTTTGCTTACTGGATTTTTAGCCGGGAGCTGAAAAGGATGGAAGCCGAAGGGAAAATTCGCCCGTTTAAAAAGAAGGTATGGCAGGATAAAGCCCCCGGGATGAACGATTACCTGATGAATTTTATTTTTTACTTCATCGCCGGGTATAAAATTGTTGAGGGCGCTTTGTTTTTTGATGAGCTGACTGCCGACCCGCAATCGTTTATTCTTTCAGGAAGAGGCAACCTGCTGGGCGGGCTGGCATTTGCAGCATTGGGAGTATACCTGGTTTATCGCGAGGCACAAAAAGCTAAAGGAAAAACCCCTAAAGAGGTGGAAGTGCTGGTGCACCCTTACCAAATGATGGGCAACATCACCTTTGTGGCGGCAGTAACCGGTCTTTTCGGGGCTAAATTATTTCACATACTTGAAAACCTGAGCGAGTTCAGGGCCGACCCCATAGGCTCTATAGTTTCTGCCAGCGGCCTCACCTATTATGGTTCACTTATTTGCGGTGCTATAGGCGTGCTTTGGTACGTGCGTGAGTATATTCACTGGCGCCACATGCTGGATGCCG
The DNA here is from genome assembly GCA_035628715.1 of Bacteroidia bacterium. GTDB lineage: Bacteria > Bacteroidota > Bacteroidia > UBA8524 > UBA8524 > SB11. The sequence continues at coordinate 2,419 of DASPJH010000457.1, read as the reverse complement.
GCGCTGCCGGTATGATGCTGGCCTATGCAGTGGGCCGTTTGGGCTGTCACCTCTCCGGTGACGGCGACTGGGGCATTGTAAATAAAAACCCTAAGCCCGGCGCTTTAAGCTGGCTGCCCGACTGGGCGTGGGCATATAACTACCCCAATAACGTTAATAAAGAGTGTAACCCCTACCCAGATTTGAATAATTACCACAACCAGGTGTGCGACTGGGAAAAAACCCCTTACCTGATTGACCCGGTATACCCCACCCCTATTTACGAAGTAATTATGGGACTGGCGCTGTTTGCCATTATGTGGGGCCTGCGCAAAAAGGTGACCAACTGGCCGGGCATGATGTTTTGCATCTATTTAATATTTGCCGGTATTGAGCGCTATATAATTGAGCAGATACGGGTAAACAACATCATAGACTTTATGGGCATGCACGCCACCCAAGCCGAAATTATTTCAGTAATTATGGTGCTGGTAGGTGTAATTGGCGGAATTTACTTTTATAAGAAGCCGGTGGAAGGGTTTGCGGGGATGAAGTAGCGGCTGCCTTTACATTTAAAATTACAATCATTGCTCCAATTGATAACATTTATAAAGAACCAGAAGAATGATCATCTTTTAAATCTTATCTTTTTTATTATTTTTATATGTGTAAATAACCAGGTTAGGTCTCAATATAAAATAAATAATATTGATAAAAATGGGATAAAACAAGGCCTGTGGATTGAAAGAGAAAATGGCATAACAAAAAAAGTAATGTTTTTTGTGAATGACTCACTTGACGGCTTTAGTTTTGATTTTAACGATTCAGGTGAAATAACAACACATACCTACTATCAAAAAGGGATGTTAACTTATTATCACGACTCACTATATCCTTCAAATAAACAGGCCATTTTTTATACGCCTGAAAATTTTTCAGGGAGATTAAGGCTCGATACAACAAATGACGAAAAGCCCGACGTATGGGTTTTAAAAAACGGATGCCTGCATGGTATTCATCAATTAAATACGGGACACAAACATCGTCGTAAAGCTAGATATAGAGAGTATATAAGTTTTAACGGGTGGGCTATTTACCTTGTGTTTTTTGATAAAAAACACAGACCTGTGTCGTATTATGATTTAAGTAAGCTGCCGACAGATTTTATTATTGAAAATTGGAATATAAAAAAGGATAACTTGAGTATTACATACTATAATCCTTTGAACAAACGTATCAATGTCCCCAATCTAACTTATAGAAGTTTGAGTTACAAAAAAAAGCACATTAATAAAAGGTATTATAATATATTTTCAGACACATTGGTTCTTACCATAGAAAAAAAACCAACTGTAGATGCGTTAATTAGCGATGGTTTTTATGATGGTAAATTCTGTAGAGCAATTATGGAGCAGCACATTGTTTATGGATTGTTTGTTGATGATTTTTTATTTCCTTTTGAACGAAAAACTGTATCAGTAAAAATTGTAGGATTACATAAGCAAAAAATTAATACAATATTATACTATTATAACGGAAAGCTGTACTAGCAAATAAAAGCTCCCTCGCTCCCGGAGTTTGTCGCACGAGCATCGCTCCGCCCTTTAGGGTACAACGTTGAGGCCATTCGACATTCTTTAGGTTCATGGGTAAAAAAAAAGTACATGCCATTGTTGCCCAAACAGCTTGTTTTCCTATTACTATATATCCAAAGTTCTTTGACATCTGCCTGTCCACTTTTCTAGCCGTAACAGCGTAACACTCGTAACAAAGTAACCGGGTAACAGCAATTGTCTGAACCATGATTTTTAGGATTTAATGGTGGAAGGACTAAGCATTTGTAAAAACTGATAGCGGACGGATGAGAGCTAAAAAGCCTCTCGGCCAAATCCCAGCAAACTGTTGCAGCTCTAGTAACAAGCTGTTTGAATTTTGAGGAACGGCATACAAAACTGATAGCTGAAAGCTGACGGCTGATAGCTAAAAGCCTTTAGTCAAATCTCATAAAATCGTTGGTGCTCTAGTAACAAGATGTTTCAAATTTGACGAACGGCATACAAAACTGATAGCTGACGGCTGACAGCTGAGAGCTAAAAAGCCTTGCGGCCAAATCCCAGCAAACTGTTGCAGCTCTGGTAACAAGCTGTTTGAAATTTGAGGAACGGTATACAAAAACTGATAGCTGAAAGCTGACAGCTGATAGCTAAAAAACCTTCAGTCAAATCTCATAAAATTGTTGGTGCTCTAATAACAAGATGTTTCAAATTTGAGGAACGGCATACAAAACTGAAAGCTGAAAGCTGACAGCTGAATGCTAAAAAGCCTTGCGGCGAAATCCCAGCAAACTGTTGTAGCAGTAGTAACAAGCCACTTTAAAAACTACTGCCCGGCTTGTCATCCCGCAGGGAACTCCTTGCAACGTGGGTAAATGGTACCTGTT
>DASPJH010000456.1:0-3433 GCA_035628715.1 Bacteroidia bacterium | reverse complement strand
TTGGTTAGGATATCAAAAGGCAGCATGTATTTTTCAGAAATTCCCTCCAGGTTTTCAGATACCCTTACTATATGCACCTGGAAGTAGTCGTTTTCTTTAGGCAGCATGATGGTAAGCCGTGCCGCTGCTGAAATTATATCGGATGTAAGCTTATTGGCCTGTTTGATAGATGCCATGGAAACCCCATACTGGCGTGACAACCTGTACAGCGTTTCTTTGGGCTGCACTACGTGTATGCGCTCGTCAAACGCCCGTTCGTCATCCGCAGCAATAGTTACCAGCGGGAGTAAAAACACAAATAAATACAGGAGTATTTTATTCATTTGTAGAAGCCTTATAATCACTTTCGAAGTAACTGAATAAGGCCCGCGAGTAGTTCACATTTGGGGACAGTTGCGAACACCAGGAAAAGACTGTGTAAAAAATGTTGATAAAGGAAGATTAAAATTATTAAGTTGGAGAATACGACAGAGTTATTTAAAATAATAATTAATAATTATTACTCTCCCTTAAACTCCGGTTTCCTTTTCTCATTAAAAGCCTTTACACCCTCTTTATTATCGTAACTGCGGCCAGCAATTTCCTGGCAGTATGCTTCGTATTGCAGCATGGTTTCCAAATCGCTGTTAAAGGATTTGTTCAGCATTTTCTTCGTCAGGCCGATAGCTTTGGTAGGAGCTTTAGCGTAGTAATTGGCTATTTCAGCTACGGTGCTGTCCAGTTGTTCGGCAGGCACCACGCGGTTTACCATACCCCATTCCAGCGCGTGCTGGGCAGATACTTTATTTCCCATGGTAGACAATTCAAAAGCACGGTTGCTACCCACGATACGGGGCAGGAAATAGCTGGAACCTGAATCCAGCACCAAGCCTACGTTTATAAATACCTCAATCAGGCTGGCATTTTCGGCGGCCACCACAAAATCGCAGGCCAACGCCAGCGAGCAACCCGCACCTGCCGCAACGCCGTTCAGCCTGCCGATAATGGGCTTAGGCATATTGCGCATAGCGCGGATAATGGGGTTATACCTTTTATAGAGCGAATCGGCCAGTGAGCGGTCTTTGCTATCGGCAATGGCTTTTAAATCCTGTCCTGAGCAAAATGCCTTACCAGCCCCTGTAATTACAACCACCCGCACTTCTTTACCGCGTTCTGCCTGTTTTAATGCATCCTGCAGCTCGTAGCTCTGTGCATCGTTAAAGGCGTTAAATACATCGGGGCGGTTAAGGGTAATGGTGGCAATGTTGTTTTCTACGGAATATAAAATGGCTTCGTACTGGCTCATATTTCAGAATTTTCGGATGCAATAATAAGGAATCAGCCTGATAAATAGGGTTGAAACCCTAAACTCAGCAGATTTCCACCTAAAGTGGAAATGACAGACTGTTACAAAAACAGCCCCATCAAAAACACCATCAGGAAACCGAGTGTGAAACCTAAATACACCTGGCCGTGGGTATGGGCTTTCAACACAATGCGGGATACGCCTACAAATCCTGAAACAATAATAGCCGCAGCCAGCAGCCAGGTAAGGTTGTGGTATGAGTAGCTGGCCATAAGGGCTATTAAGCCCACCACACCACCGCAGCCCGTCATGTGGATGCTGATTTTATAATAATTGGTAATAAATCCGGAAACAATTACAGTAATGGTGGTAGCCAGCACAAATACCCGCATGCGCGCCAATATGGGCACCTGCCCGATAATAAAAAACACCGCGGTATATATAAAAGCAGTAAACAGCAGCGGTATTTTACGTTCCTCGCGCGTTTCCATCTCCAGCGATTTTATAACCCCCATGTTTTTCATCAGCAGGGCTGCTAAAGCGGGAAGTAAAAATGTAAGCAGGAAAATAAAGCCCAGGATATACAGCCGCGTAACAAGGGGTAATTGCAGGCTCAGCAAATCATCGTACCACAGGAAAATGATTGTACCGTAAAACGGCATCAGCAAAGGCTGAAATAAATAGGTAAAAAACCGGGCTATAGGTATAGGCACTTTTATTTTATTTATTATTTACTGTTAACTATTTACGTAAATAATAAACAGTTAACAGTAAATAGTTTACATCTGCTTGCGCAGCCTGGCAACAGGTATATTCAGCTGCTCGCGGTATTTGGCTACGGTGCGGCGGGCAATATTATATCCTTTTTCTTTCAGTATTTCCATCAGGCGCTCATCGGGCAATGGCCTGCTCTTATCTTCCCCTTCAATGGCATCCTGCAAAATTTTCTTTACCTCGCGGTTGCTCACCTCTTCGCCTTCATCGGTGGTTATGCCTTCTGAGAAGAAAAATTTCAGTGAAATAATACCGAAATCGGTTTGTACGTATTTGCTGTTGGCCACCCTTGAAACCGTTGAAACATCCAGCCCAACCTCGTCCGCAATATCTTTTAATATCATGGGGCGCAGCTTGGTTTCATCACCCGTAAGAAAATAATCGTACTGGTATCGTAAAATGGCATTCATGGTAAGCAGCAAAGTATTTTGGCGCTGCTTGATGGAATCAATAAACCACTTGGCTCCATCCAGCTTTTGTTTAATAAACTGTACAGTTTCTTTAATATGCTTATTGGGATTGGGCGATTTATCGTAGCTTTTAAGGGTTTCCAGGTACGAGCGGCTTACCCTTAAATCAGGGGCGTTGCGTGAGTTCAGCACCACTTCCAGCTTTTCGGCATTCTCCACAATAATAAAATCAGGAACGATGTACTGGGTTTTTATATTGGTTGAGCTGTCGCCCGGCTTGGGATTCAGCTTGGTTATCAGCGTTATGGCAGATTTTAGCTCGGCTTCGCTCACTTTCAGCTGGCGCATCATTTTTTCATAATGCTTCTTGGTAAAATCCTCAAAGTGGTCGTTAATCACCCGCATAGCAAGGGTTACCTCGGGGTGAATATTTTTGTCCTTGCGCTTCAGCTGCAATAGCAGGCATTCCTGCAGTGAGCGGGCAGCTATGCCGGGAGGCTCCAGCGACTGTATCTTATGCAGCACCCTTTCCAGTTCATCTACACTGGTAAATACATTCTGCGAAAATGCCAGGTCGTTTACAATAGCAGAAAGCGGGCGGCGCAGGTAGCCATCTTCTTCAATACTGCCTATCAGCTGGTTGGCTAATGTAGATTCATGTTCATCATGCATGCTGGCCTGTATCTGGTCGAGCAGTTGCTCATGAAAGGTATTGGTGCTGGCAATAGGCAGGTCTTTGCGGTCCTCATCACCTGAATCCTCATACAGCCTGAAACTGTCGCGATCATCATCAGAGCCCATGTACTCATCAATGTCAAAGCGGTCGGCCTCCTCATACATGTCAGGTTCCGATTCGCCATCGCTGTCAAAGTCTTCGTATTCCTCCTTGGCAGGTGCTTCTGCCTCCGATTGCTGATACTCCAGTTCATCGCCTTCTTTACCGCTTTCAAGAGCCGGGTTTTCA
>DASPJH010000455.1:0-2588 GCA_035628715.1 Bacteroidia bacterium | reverse complement strand
ACTCTATATTTCAATGGCGCATCGGCAGGGGAAGTTTTCTCCCCATGAGCGACAGCAACCCGCCTGAAATTATTAAAGAATCCATACCGGTAACGCCGGCTATACCCCCGGCAGAACAGTCGGCTGAATTAAAGGCCGATACAGAAAGTTCACAAAACACTACAATCACACAGTCCGGTGTAGAAACTTCTGCGCTGGTTTCTTCCAATTCCGATTCTGTTTTCTATATTATTGCCGGAGCCTTCAGAAGCGGGGACAACGCCGGTAAACTTCGTGCTGAACTTGAGCAGAAGGGGTATGCACCACATATCATAAAACTGCCCTGTTCATCGTTACTCAGGGTAGGATACAGGCAATACGCTACCCGCCGCGAGGCTCATGACCAATTAAGTGTTATCAGGAAAGAAGATAATAATCCTGATGCATGGGTGCTTGCAGTAAAAAAATAAAATATGCTTTTACAAATAATCGAATCAGGAGCCGACACTTTAACCGGTTCTCCTAATCCCGTACCCAAAAACCTGGATTATATTGACTTGGCTACCAAGGGCGGTATTATTATGATACCTATTGCCATTTTGCTGATTGTGGGGCTGTACCTTACCATTGAGCGCTGGCTTACCATCCGCAGGGCGGCCAAACTCGACCCTGGTTTTATGGCTAATGTAAAAGACATGGTGGCCAACGGAAACATTGCCGGGGCCCGCAACCTTTGCCAGCGCACTTCCACGCCTATAGCAAGGATGCTGGAAAAGGGCATATCCCGCATTGGAAAGCCCATGAAAAACATTGAAGTTTCGATTGAAAATACGGGCAAGCTGGAGATTTATAAACTGGAAAAAGGACTGGCCATGCTGGCTACCATATCAGGCGCAGCGCCCATGCTGGGCTTTTTGGGAACGGTTACAGGTATGATTAACGCTTTCTTTGATATGACCACTTCGGGCAATAATGTGGAAATTAATACGTTAGCAGGTGGTATCTATGAGGCATTAGTAACAACGGTTGCCGGCTTGATAGTGGGTATATTTGCCTATATCGCCTACAACATGCTTACAGCCTCTATTGAGCGCGTGGTGCACCGCATGGAAGGTGCCGCCGTTGAGTTTTTGGATTTATTACAGGAACCTGCCTGATGAATTTAAGAAGTAAAAGCAAAGTATCCACGGAATTCAGCCTCGCTTCCATGAGCGATATGATATTCCTGTTGCTGATATTTTTCCTTATTACGTCTACGCTGGTGAGTCCGAATGGCGTAAAAGTTGTATTACCTAAGGGGGATGTAAGAAAGCCTACCAAGGAAAGTGTTACGGTGAGTGTTACAGCCGACAAGCAGATATTTTTTAATAACGGAAAAAATACGGAATTAACCACTATTGACCGTTTACCTTCACAGCTTCAATCGGCATTAAGTAATCAAACAGACCCTGTGGTAGCTATTGCCGCTGATAAAACCGTACCCTATGAATCAGTAATGGAAGTAGTGGTAGTAGCCACCAAAATGAAGTACAAAATTTTATTACGAACCGAAAAGTGATATGGCAGAGATAGTATCCATCAGGCTTGAAGAAGAAAGAAAGGACGAAAAGCAGCGTAAAACCCTCAGCGGCATTCTTACTTTTGTTGTTACTGCCCTGCTGGTACTAGTACTGGTGTTTTTCGGTATGCCGTATATGGATCCTCCACCGCCTGAAGAAGGAGCATTAGTGGCCCTTGGCGACCCCGTTGGAGGCATGGCCAGCGATGAACAGCAAACCGAGCAGGAACAACAAGCTGCGTCAAGCCCTGAAGAGTCCAGCTCTCAAACACAGGACTTTGAAGACGCTCCAACAGAAACTCCTTCCGAGAATCCTACAAAACCCAACCCCAATCCTACGCCAGATAAGAAGAAAGAAGAACCAAAGGTTGATCCTGACCTGATATTTAAGAAAGGTGGTAAAAAAACGGATGAGGATGGTGATAAGGACAAACCAAAAGGAGAAGATGATGGTAAAGGCAAAGACCCTCTTGGCAAGGGAAGCGGCAGCACCGGCAATGGTACCTGGGATTTGGCAGGCCGCGATATTGTGAATGCCCCCAAAGTAAGCTGCACTTTTAACCAGGAAGGTGTTTTGGTGCTGAAAATTACCGTTAACAGCAGCGGAAAAGTTATCAGTGCATCACCGGATTATAAGGACAAACGGAATAATATCACGGATATGTCTAATATCAATTGCGCTAAGAATGCGGTGCTCAGCACCTACCTTTTCACGTCCAAAGAAGGCGCCGGAAACGCAAGCGGAACGGTGGTGTTTAACTTCAAAAAGAAGTAAACCTTCTGCTGCTTTTGCATCTCATTAGAAAAGTCGCGAAAGAAGCAGGTGCCCAGCCAAGTTCTTCAGTGATAAGATATTGGTTCTGAAAAGAACCCAATTAAACAAAAAAAATGAACCTTCCCTGCTCTATCGTGTACAGCATTGCAAAAACCATTAATTATGAAAAAAATAAGTTTAGTTTTTGCAATTCTTGTAAGCCTTTACGCCGGTGCTCAGCATGCCGGTAATGCCAATTATAACGGCAGTTATACTCCTAACCTGGTGCCTTATGCC
>DASPJH010000454.1:0-3142 GCA_035628715.1 Bacteroidia bacterium | reverse complement strand
CGGCTTTGAGTTGCAGAAAATAGCGCAAGCAACGGCTACCTATATCGGCCAGACAACCGACGGGATGGATACTTTGCACGTGCTGGTGAAAAACTGCGCAGTCAGCCCAAATGCAATAAATGAAATAAACGGCGCTACCATGACTGTTTACCCCAACCCTTCAGCCAGCGGGATATTCCATGTTCAAATGCCTGCTAACTCAGAAGGCCACACAATAAAAGTTATTGACCTGACCGGCAGGGAAATAGGTACAGTGAAAGAAAACACAGTAGATTTATCCTCCGCAAAATCCGGTGTTTATCTTTTAACAGTTACTGCACCTGATTATACAGTTTGGTATCAGAAGCTGGTGAAAGAATGATAACCGAAAAAGCTATGAAATCCCGCCAAAAGCGGGATTTTTATTTTCAATCAAATACCAGTCTCGTATAAAAAAATTAAAAGGCGCTTAAACCTTATCGAAAAAATAAAGACTAACACTGTAAATAAATAACTTTGCTTAAACTTTTTTTTAACTCGCTATGAAGAAAATACTGTTTACTACATTTTGTATGGTTTTATGCCTGGGACTATTTGCACAAAAATGGAGCTCAGCTTACCGTTTTGCCAATGCCCATCAACCGATCGCTTTGGAATCCCCTACCTTAAATGTGGTTGTTATAGCCACTCAGCTAGGGATACTTCACAGCGCTGATACAGGGAAAACCTGGGATACAGCTATGGCAATCACAGGTATTAAAGAAATGCAGTGTAAGGGTAATAATTGTTATGCCATTACTGAAAAACAGCTGCTAAGGTCTACGAATAAAGGCGCTTCATGGTCGGTGTTATCTGTACCTATGATGAGGAGTAATACTATTAATGAAACAATGAGGGTTTGGAGCGATGCCAAAGTGGTATTGTGGATTTATGACCCAAATGGCAGAGACTCTACGTTTTATACACTTGACGGGGGAAATTCATGGATAAACGGAAAAACAACTTATACGGGAGGGCCTGTATTAATTCATACAGAAAACACGGCGTTTGACTTAAGCTTTATTAATCCTACTGTTAAAGTTACCCAAAACAAGGGCAGTAGCTATACTAATACATCGCTTGAAACTTATCGTGCTGATTATATAATCTGGAATTTTCTGGACAGCATGGTAGGATATGTTTCATCAACAACCGATGTTGCTGGCGATGGTGCTACTTTCGCAGTTAAAATACGCAAAACAACAGATGGCGGGGAAACATGGACAGGAGCCCCCTGGACTACTTCAGGATTAACCCTGTATGAGCAGAATGTTTCTTTTCCACCCGAACCGCAGATTAATCTTACCCATTTCATTAACGAATCTACCGGCTGGTTCTCCGCTTATTATGGTAACGACAATAAATTTATGAAAACTATTGACAGCGGCCGCACCTGGACTGCTGATACCCTGGGATGGGATGCACTGGATATGACTGTTACCGGTACCGTTGATGTTAATTACATTAAGCATATGAAGATGCACAGCGCCGATTTCGGATGGGCTCTGCGACGGTCAACACTTACAGATACTGCCGTGGTGTTGTTGAAATACGGTGTTGGCGCCCAGGACACAACCACAGATACAACCAGTGGGTCTGTAACCGTTAATGAAATAACAGACCGTACAGTCAGCGTTTACCCCAACCCATCTGCAAGTGGGATATTTACGATACAAATGTCTGAAAATTCAGAAGGCTGCAAACTAAAGGTTATTGATATTACTGGCAGAGAAGTTGGAGTTGTAAAAGAAAACGAGGTGAATTTAACCACTGCAAAAACAGGTATTTATATATTAGTAATTACCGCACCTGACAATACCATTTGGTACCAGAAACTAGTTAGGGAATAATCAGCAGTAAATTATAAGAAAAGCCTCGCCTAAAGCGGGGCTTTTTTGTTAAAACCGTCAGTTATACTGCGAAAAATGCCACAACACGCCTGATGGGTCAATCAACCGGCATACCCGCGCCCAACCTTCGTTTACAGGTGGCATTAATTTAATTCCTTTAAAGTCTTTTTCCAGGTTCACGCTTTGCAGGTAATCCCACCAGGCATCCACATTATTTATATCCATGTGCATCATAAAATTATCCGCCCATCCTTTATGATAATAATTCTGAAGGATGAATTCAAAAATGCCCGCTTTGCATAGCGATAAGTCGTCTGTAAGGCGGATCAACTCAAAGCCAAGGTGCTGGTAAAACTGCTGTGAAATAGTATAATTCTTTGCCGGAACAAAGGTGCGAAGCGTTTTAACCTCAATATTAGCTGGCATCATACTGCAATATATGGGTGCCGGGCTGTTTTGCATGCAGAGTGCCGACCGGGTGGAGAATTAAAACCGTGAAGTGCAATTTTAAATATATTTGATAGCCGAAATATCCTATGACCTTCCGCATCCATCTCCCCTCCTTCCCGCTCAGCCAGTTTGTGGAGAGCTTTGTATATTTTAAAGAAATAGAGCCGCTGCATGATTATGAGCGGTTTTTGCCCGACGGGAATATCCACCTGGTGATGGACCTTACTGAAAACTCGCAGTTTATTTATGATAACAATACGCTGCAAAAAATACAGGAGTGTAAAAAAGTATGGTTTTCGGGTATTCGCACCAAATGTATTACCATCCCATCAGGGCGTGGAAGCGAGAATTTCATAGTAAATTCCCACCGCGGCAGGGTTTTTCCCTTTACACATACCCCGGTTAATGAATATACGGATTTTGTTGTGGACGCAGAACTGGTACTTTCACCTGAAATTCTTTCTATCCGCAACCGGTTGATGGAGTTAAAAACAGTGCAGGAAAAGTTTATTTATGCCGAGCAGCGGCTGGTGCAGGTGTACAGCAGCAATTTCAGCCACAATCCCGTTATTGATTTTGCAGTAAACCGGATAATGCAAGCTCCCCAGCTCACCTCCATTGAAGATATTTCCGGAAAAACAGGCTATTCGCAAAAACACTTTATCAGGCTATTTAAAGAAAATGTAGGCATCACACCCAAAGCATTTTTGCGGGTGATGCGTTTCCAGAAAGCCGTTCAGGAAATTGAGCAGCAAAAACAAATTCACTGGACCACCGTTGCCCACGATTGCGGCTATTACGACCAGGCACATTTTATAAACGAT